>NZ_SOFZ01000008.1:0-62905 GCF_004402435.1 Cryobacterium sp. TMB1-7 | reverse complement strand
CAGACCAAATCCACGAACCTCGTCCGCGTTCCCGCCGGAAAAAGCTTGACCATCCAACACTCCTTGAATCAGAGCGTTGCTACGACCGTATGACTTTGCCCTTTGAGCAATACAACTATGTCCAAAATCACCACTCGAGGCGTCGGAATCCTGACGGTCGTGCTGCTCAGCCTCACGGCGAGCACCGGAGCGTGGGCGGCTGAGTCCGTCCCGGAAGCTCCTCCCGAACAGGTCGTTTCCTCCGCCCCAGCAGAGCAGGTCGCGCCTGTCGAAGCCGTGGTAGAGGTGCCCGCCTCGGCGTCTTCCCCTGCCCTCCCCACCGATGATTCCGTCACCGACGGGGCAATGAGGACGATGGCGACGCCGCCCCGCTGCGGCTCCCTGCCTCGAACCTCAACCGCCGAAGATGGCGTTCCCGGCTCGCGTATGTGGGCACTGATGCAGTGCCTGGCGAAGTTCGGGGACTACACCGGTCCGATCGACGGCGTGATGGGCCCGAACTCGTGGCGCGGGGTCCAGTACGTCCTCAGCTACCAGGGCGTTTTCACCGGGACGCGTACAGGCGTTCTTGACACGAAGACCATGAAGGGTCTTCAGCTCATGGCTGAAGGGGAAGGCTTCAGCACTGGCGGCGTCAACGGTGCACAGAATGCCCAGTCCTGGCGGGCAATTGCGGGATACCTCAACAAGCACTATGCCAACTAAGGAATAGCCCTGTGGCCCGACTCCCTCCGTGAACGCGGACGGGGCGGGCCACAGGCATCCCCCCAGTTAGGGAGTGATCTCGGGCCAAACAGTGGCTAGGCCACGCGGTTGATCTCGTGGACCCTGCAGCCTGGCGTAGTGTGTGCTCAGTGCTTCTGGGAGGTCCTTGGGGCGGTTATTATCGGGTCGTTCCGAGAAGACCGTGGACACGCCGGGGCACCAATATCGGCCTGCTGACGTGCAAGTGAGAAGGGGACACGTGTTCTCAATGGGGGCGTCCAGCCCGATCCGCCACCCGGACTCCAGCTCCCGCCCACTCATGACGCGTCGAGCGTGGTGGCTCGTGGTCTTGAACATCCTGTTGCCGGGATCGGCGCAGGTGCTCGCTGGCAGCCGAGGCCTCGGCCGGTTCGGCCTGCGCGCGTCTCTGAGCTTCCCCGCGCTGCTGGTAACGGCCGGTGTGGTGTACAAGGTCAATCCCGAGCTCGTGCTCACCGTGGCCACCAACTCAGTCGCGTTGTGGATCATCGCCGCCGTGATGCTCTTCTACAGCGCGCTGTGGGTGGTCCTGACCTTCGACACCCTCCGACTGTCGCGCCTGGTGAGGATCCGACCCAAGGCTCGTCCCTACATTGCGGGGCTGGCCACCGTGGTCATGGTCGCCGTCGCTGGAACGTCTGGCTACGGTGCGTACGTTGCCACCACGGCCAGTGGGGTCCTCTCGACGATGTTCATCACCGCGCCGTCTGAGCCGCCCGCCGACGGGCGCTACAACATCCTGGTCATGGGTGGGGACTCCGGCTCTGACAGACAGGGTATGCGCCCGGACAGCATGTCGGTGGTCAGCATCGACGCCGACACCGGACAAGCCGTCATTATCGGACTGCCTCGAGATCTCAACCTGATCCCCTTCCCTGAGGACTCTCCGCTGCATGAGGCATACCCGGACGGCTATGGGTACGAGGACTACTGTGACGTGGACGCCTGCATGCTCAACTCGATTTACACCGAGGTGGATCAGAAGAGCCCGGAAATGTATCCCGACGCTGAGGCTGCGGGAAGCGAACCCGGCATCGAGGGCATGCGCGACGCCGCCCGCGGCATCACCGGCCTCACGATTCAGTACTACGCGCTGATCGACATGCAAGGATTCTCTGACCTCATCGACGCGCTCGGCGGTGTGGACATCAACGTGGCCGAGCGGCTGCCGATCGGTGGTCGGAATGAGGATCTCAGCGATGTCGAAGGCTGGGTCGAGGCGGGCCAGCAGCATATGGACGGTTGGACAGCACTTTGGTACGGCAGGTCACGCCACACCACCAGCGACTACGACCGCATGGCCCGTCAGCGCGTCCTGCAGCAGGCGATCCTCACGCAGTTCACGCCAGCGAACGTGCTCACCAAATTCCAGGGGATCGCGGCGGCCGGCCAGCAAGTGGTCAAGACAGACATCCCCCAGGGCGCGTTGGGCTATTTCACCAACCTGGCGGGGAAGACGAAGGCTCTCCCGATGAGCACCGTTGAGCTCGTCCCGGACAACGGCGTCGACCCGACAGATCCGGACTACGACTACATTCGTGGCCTGATCGCTGCTGCATTGGCGCCGCCGCCGGCAGCGGAATAAGCCCGCAGCTCGAGGGTCCTCAAACGCTGCAGAGAGCGCCGGCCACGCTCAGGCTTGGTCCGTCCTTGACAGTATGTCAAGGATGTAGTCGCGGTCTGTCTCTCTCGAGCCAACGCCGAAGCCGAGCCAGTCGGGCTCACCTATGGTCCCGCCGACCCTGCAGAAAAGGGCGATGTCCCGCCCGTCGCTTCCTTCGGCCCGGTTCTCGTTGGTGGCTTCGATGTAGATGCCGATTGCACCGTCGTCGCGGACCAATGAGATGGCACTGTCAAACGGGGCCCACGATATTCCAGAGGGCGAAGCCGGGTTGGCTAGTGACAGGGTCTGCGCCTTGCACAGAGCGTAGGCGTCGATTGGTTCGAGGGGGGTGTCTGCCCCGCGCACTTCCGCCGAGGGGGACGACGTGGGCTCGGTTTCGGCAGAAGATGCCGGTGGCTCTTCGCCCTCAGTCGGCTGCGCCACCGGGGCCGAGGGTGCGCAGCCCGTCAGGGCGAGGGACGCGAGGACGGCCAACGTTGGCAGCATGACTGTGCGTTTCATGGCTCAAGTATGTGGCCTTGAGTAACGCGTGTCGGTCAGCCGGCGACCCCCCTTTTGGGGGCAAAGGAACTGGGAGTTCCCGAACAGGCCTCGTCCATAGCAATCGTGCTCTGGCCCGAATGGGTTATCAGAGATGGGTCTCCAGGGCGATTTAGAGGAGATAGCTCTCTCCGTAGCGTCAGTTTCACCAGCAAAACGGCTGGTGAAACTACGGAAAGAGAACCCAATGGCTGTGCCAGCAAACGTTCTATCTTTTTACGCAGAATCCCGGTGGGGTAACCGCTTTGGCCTCATGGCCGAGTGGTACAGCTCGCTTGGCCACCGCGGCCATGACATCTACGCGTCCGGTGGCCAGGACATTCCGGCGCTTCGCGCCGGAGTCGTCCGTCTGACTCAGCGGTCCCCATATCTCGGGGGCACTGTTTGCATCGAGTCCGGACCGGGTGACTTCAGCGCATATTGTCACCTCGCAGGGATTCGGGTCAGCGAAGGAGAGTCAGTAGCCCAAGGTCAGATCATCGGCCAGGCGGCTTCGAACCAGGCTGATGCGGGCTCTTCGTGGGATGGCCCTCACCTCCACATGACCCGCGGCCCCGACAACCAGGCCGCGTTCGGTGGCCCGGGTCTTTCCGACCCCGCACCGCTCATCCGCGAAATCCTCGGAGGCGCGTCCGGCGGCGGGAACACCGGTGGCGGTTCCGGCGGGATCCAGATAAGCATCGCTCAGGGAAAGATTCTGCAGCGGGTGGCCCAGAAGGGCAACTACCAGGGCGACATCGACGGAGTCCCCGGAGTGAACACCTGGAAGGGTATCCAGACGGTCCTCACGGCGAAGAACTTCTACTCGGGTCCCATCGACGGAATCGTGGGTCCGAACACCTGGAAGGGTGTTCAGCGGCTGGCCCAGCTCGGAGGCTACGGCGGACTGGTGGACGGGTTCCCCGGCACCTACACCTATCAGGGACTCGAGAACTGGCTGAACTCCTCGCCCACCACAACCCCGCCGCCCGCCGGCTTCCAGGGCGTCTACGGGGTCGATGTCGGAACCAGTCAGCGTGGATTCGATTTCCAGGCGCTCCGCGCGGCGGGCTACCAGTTCGCAATCGTCAAAGCAGGCGGATCCAACGTCGTTCCCACCTACGTCGCACCTCATTACGTGACCGAGGTCTCGCGAGTCCGCGCCGCGGGCCTGCTCGTGGGCCACTACTGGATGGTGGGCTCAAACACGCCCGCCGTCGACGCCGCGTACTTCCTGGACAATCTATTCGACTACCGCGCCGGCGATATCCTGGCGCTGGACAACGAAGCGATCAACACCGGCCGCAAGTGGACCGACGCAGAAGCAGCGGTGTTCATGCGGGCCGTCAAGACTCGGCTCGGGTACGTGCCGTTCATGTACATCAACCGTGCGGATCTTTCGGGGAGCTCGTGGCCCGAGGTTCGGGCGCTGGGCGCCAAGCTGTGGATCGCCGCGCCGGATGGCGTCCCAGGGACGGTGAACATCACCGCGTTCTCTGACTGGGCGATCCACCAGTATTCGTGGACGGGCAACCAGAATGGCACCGATGTCGATCTGAACGTGGCCAAGCTGAGCGCATTTGCCGGCCTCACCCAGCCGCCGAACGGTGTCACCGGCCCACCTGCTGGCGCAATTCCCGGCAACGGTGGTTCTGGCGGTGCGACCCCGACGATCTCCATCTCCATCGCTGAGGGGAAGATCCTCCAGACCCTCGCCAAGCGGGGCAACTACGGCGGTGAGATCGACGGCATCCCCGGCACCAACACATGGAAGGGCGTGCAGAACGTCCTGACCGACCTCGAGTACTACTCCGGCCCCGTCGATGGGGTCCCCGGTCGCAACACCTACATCGGTCTGCAGCTGGTGGCCAAGGTCGGCGACTACTCCGGTGCCGTAGACGGGATCCCGGGGCCGGCGACGTGGGCAGGAATCGCGAAGTACCTCAGCGACACGGCCGGCGGAGCGCCCGACAGCTACGCAGGCACCATCCTGCAGCGCCTGGCAAAAGCGGGCGGGTACACGGGCGCGGTCGATGGTGCCCCGGGCACGAACACCTGGAAGGGTGTTCAGCAGGTTCTTGCTGGCTACAAGTATCGAGGACCGATCGACGGCGCGATGGGCACGATGTCCTGGGCGGCGCTTCAGCGGTTCGCTGCCAAGGGCGGCTACACCGGCATCGCCGACGGCGTGATGGGCACGAATTCGTGGGCGGGCGTCCAGGTCGTTCTGGCCAACTTCGGCTACGGCGGCGCAGCTGACGGTGCGCCGGGAACGAACACTTACCGCGCCCTGCAGCGCATCGCCAAGCTGGGCGGCTATCGCGGCCCCCTCGACGGGGTCATGGGTCCGCGCAGCTGGGCGGGTCTTCAGACCTTCCTCTACGGTGTCGGATACACGGGACCGCTGGACGGGGTTCCGGGCACCAACACCTACAAGGCGATGCAGAGCATGGCCAGTCGCGGTGGCTACCAGGGCCTGATCGATGGGATCCCTGGCCCACTTACGTACGGCGGACTGCAGGAGCTGCTCGCGTAGTGGGTTGCTGAATCGTTGGTGAATGTGAGTGCCCGACAACGGGCACTCACATTTCCACGTGTGTCGGCCGCGCAACGCCGGTTCTCGTCAGATCAGGCACCTGTGACCAACGCAATAGCCCGGTAAATCTCACCGCAGCAGGGCTCGCATCGGGCAGCCCGAGCGGAGTTGAATCGGTAAACATTTGATCCAGCCAGTTCGAGACCTTCATGAGTTCGGTTTGGATTTCTAACACGCGAGCGTCCGCTGCATGCCCGTTGTCCCACGCGTCTTGACTTCTTTAGCCAGGGCGTGACTAGGGAGCTGGTCTAGCGTGGAAGCCCGACCAGACGCCATGTTCACCGGGGCTTGGCTACAGCCGAGTTCTGCTGACGTACTCCAGCGCGGCATCACTGCCGGTTGGGTCTGTCATCTTGAGGATCGTCTAGCGATCACTCCCCTGGCTGAGCAACACGCCCGGAATGACGCGTGTGGAGTTTGCCGCTCTTTGGCGGTGTTCTTTGATCGTTCCGTGTCGCTAGTTGCCGATGACGAGGATGCTGGCTGCGGCCTCGATGACGTCGTCTGTGATGGTGTCGAGCTGGTTGATCTTCAGTACCCGGTTGATCTGGGGGAAGAGTCGTTCGAGGAGGCGGAAGTTGCCGCGGGTGATGCGCTCGATGGCGGCGATCGCTTGCGTGTCGGTGAAGTCGTCAGGGTCGAGGCTCTTGCCGAGTCGTTTCCAATGGCGGTCGAGGACGAACAGGAGTTCTTCGCGGCCGAGGGTCCGGTAGTGGTGTGAAAATCCGAGGCGGCTGTAGAGCTGCGGATAGTGACGAAACCGTTCGTCGATGCCGGGCATGCCGATCAAGATTATCGCGAGGTGGGTGCGGTCGTGCTGGTCGCGGAGCAGTTCCAAGGCGGTGGGGGTGAGCCGTTCGGCTTCGTCGATGATGAGAAGTTCGACCAGACGGGTGACGTCCTTCTGCCGGACTATTTCCGGTTCGTGCATGAGGGAGCGGAGGTGTTCGTCGGCGCAGATCCCAACTTTCACCTGCCAGTAATCAATGTCGTGCATGAGGTCTTTGGGCCGACAGAGGACTTCGGGTGTGTAGAAGACGGTGCGAGATCGGTTCGCGAGGGCATAATGCTTCGCGTCGTCATCACCTCTGGGACCCCACTCGTTGATGTAGGGCTCGAGAGCGTCCCAGTTCGCGTAGCGGCGGGCGGAGTTGGTTTTACCAACGCCGGCGGCTCCGTGGCAGATCCCGATCGTCTTTTCTTTCCGAACGGCGTTGGCGAACTCGGTGAAACGTCGGTGTTCTTTGGTGACGATGAATGCCTGGTTCATCACTCGTCCTCTTCATAGGTGCGCAGCTTCGGACGCCGCTTCGTCGGTTCAGGGATGCGAGGTTCCTCGCGGGCGGCAACGGTCGGGATGCGATCGTTAATGGCTCGCCGCAGCTGCTTGCGACGGGCACGGCGGGCCGTTTCGATGTCCCGGAGGCTGAGCCGGAGGTTGGGGTGGGCTTCGTCGATGGCGGTGCAGATAAAGGTGTCTCGGTCGTAGACGCGGATCTCGGAGATGTCTCGGGGGTCGTATCGGATGGTGATGGTGTGGCCGACGAATGGGGCCAGGGTCGGGGCGAGGTAGCGCTGGCCTTGGAAGTGGATGCCGTCGCGCTGCACAACTCGGTTCTTGGGAACAGTAAGGAGTAGCCCGTCGAGTTCTTGAAGGCTGTCGGGCATCCGTGGCAGCCAGCCGTCGGCGACCCACGCGTCTCGTGGGGAGATCCCCAGCTCGCTGTGGGTTCGCCTGTTGTAGGTGCTGATGAACGCACCGATCGCACGGTCGAGCCCGGCAAGGTCGAGGACCGGAGTTGGCGTCCGGTTACCAGGCCCGAGGTGGCCGGGGAGGGTGGCCAGAAGTTCGGTGTTGACGGTGCCAAAGAACCGTTCGATCTTGCCGCGCCCCTGTGGCCGTCCGACGGTTGAGTGGATGATCCTGATGTGCAGGGCGATAGAGGTTCGTTCGATGTGGTGGCTGATGAAGTCGGAGCCGTGGTCGACGTGCAGGATGTCGGGGATGCCGCACATCGCCCACGCGGGGTCCGTCTTCCGCCAGATCGCCTGTCGGAGAGCGAGGGCGGTGTTGATAGCTGAGGGGGCGCCGGTGAAGACCATGTATCCACAGATTGCGCGGGAGTAGTCGTCCATCACGGTTGTCAGCCATGGTCGGTCAGGTTTCCCGTCGGCGCCGAGGATGAGTATGTCGAGTTCGGTGTGGTCGGACTGCCAGGTCTGGTTGGGATGTTCCGCGCGGCGGCGGAAGACGAGCTCGTGCTTGTCTCGGTACGAGACTGGCCCCTCCAGTGCCAGGGTGACAAGAGCCGGATCGAGGGCCTGGACGATTTGCCGCACGGTTGCATAGCTCGGCGCCGGCAGCTCACGCGCCTGAGCATCGGTGACGGCGAGACGATGCAGCGTGGCGAGACTCGGGCGCGGCCGGCAGAGTGCAAGTTGTTCGATGAACGCGACCGTCTCGGCCGAAGTTCGGCGAACACTCTTGTCTTTGCGGTCACGCGGGTCGAGGGATGTACTGCCGCCTGCCCGGTAGAGCTGGTGCCAGCGCTGCAAAGTCCGAGCGGAGATCCCCGTCTCACGGGCGAGGGCGGCGAGAGGGATCTGGTCTTCGACATGCAGTCGAAGAACACGCCACCGCTCGGCCGCGTCCACAAAGCACCTACACAGTGGTGCTTTCGCGGGCCGCTAAGGCCTGCTGATGCCGGTACAAAGTGGCACGACTCCACCCGACGAGCTTTGCCGCATCCTCCGCCGTGCGGCCCTTCGCCCGGGCCTCGGTGACGAGCTTGAGTTTGTCGGCCACGACCGCGGGATCGGACAAGGGCCGACCAAACTTGGTGCCGCCATTTCGGGCAGCTGTGATGCCTGCGTTCACGCGCTCGGTGATCAGCTCGCGTTCGTATTCGGCGAGGGTTGCGAGCATGTTCAGCATCAGTCGGCCCGACGTCGTCGACGGGTCGATACCGTCCGAGATGCTCTTCACCTGTATGTCACGCTCACGGAGCAGCTTCACGGTGTTGAGCACATCGATCAGGGACCGTCCGAGGCGATCGACCCTCCACACCACGACGGTGTCGCCGGGCTGGGCGTACTCGAGCAGCTTCTTTATCCCGGGGCGTGAGATCGCGGTCCGGCTGCCGGAGGTGACGTCGGCGAAGATGTCCCGTTCTTGCACGCCCGACTTGACCAGAGCGTCGACCTGCAACTTCGCGTCTTGGCTTCTGGTGCTGACCCGTGTATATCCAAGATGTCTCACGTATCCATTCTGCCTTAGAAATTACTAGAAGCGGTGGAACAAAGACATTTCACGGTGAGACATCTTTCCAAGACAAATTGCCTCCCGGAAATCCGCCACTTCGACGCGTCGGTTGGAGAGAGTTCACATGTCTCGAAATGCTTTACCTTTCTGAGACTGCACGTCGCGGTCGCCCTGCACGCCGTCGGCGTCTCATAACTGACAGTGAGTGCGGGTAACCGACCAGGAGGTTATGCAACGCGGTTGCGAGATTCTCCGCGCACCGAAATCCCTAAGGTCCTTGGAGGGCCCCGATCGTATCGGTGAGACGCCTCATATCCCTAGGGATTCGAGACTCCCCTCTCCTCTGAGCCGGGCTCGTCGTGAGCGATGAGGAAGTCTGCCCAGGATTAGAACTGCGCGAGTGAGGGCATCCTCTCGTCAATCTGAGTCCGTGGCATGCGAAACATCGGGATGCCGACTGGTCATGATAAGGCCAGTGCCAAGCCGTTTATGAGACTTGATCAGTCGATCGAGTTCGGGTTCCTCCTATAGTCGGATCGTGAACTCGATCCCAGGGAATGAGAAGTGCCAATTGTGAGAAACAACACCGTGGCGATCAACAGCGCACATCGGTGGCTGGCAGGCTCTAAACGGTTCGCGATGATCGCGCTTCTGCCGGCCATCATTCTCACGGTTGGTTGCACGGCCCAGGCGCCCGAGCTGGTTGGTTCCTCGACCGTGAAGGCTGCGTTTATCGACTTCGTCGGTTCGGTTGAGGGAGTCAAGAGCGTTCGCACGAGAAACTGGCTGTCGGGGTTCCTCGAGCCAGGAACGATGGTTGTCTTTGACGTGACCTTGGGTGACGAGAGCGATTCTGCGGAGGTGGATTCCACGGCCCGGCTCATTACCGAATGGGTGCGCACCCGAGTCGATCCTAAAGCCGACGTCACTGTGTACGTCACCCTGTTTACAGCGGGTAACGCGGTAAGTCTTACCGCAGACGACGCGTCAAATTGGGCTCGTATACAGATCGTGGACCGTGCAGTTGCCAGTAGCGCAGTAGATCATGCGTGGCTTAGGGCACCTTGGCTGGAAGACCCTCGCAACTCCGATAACGGGACCAACCTCCAGCTCGTTTCGTCGCTGCCAGCGGAAGGGTTTACTTCCACCGCCTTCGCAGCGAGCATGGAGGCCTATCAGGCGTTTCTGCCCCCGGAATCCTCTTTCGTTACCGTCATCGACAGCGACCTCGCCTCCTACTCGAGCGGGTTCGAAACGAAATATCGATCTCTCACTTCGTTCGTTTCAGAGCCTCCCTCGGATGCGACATTGCAGTGCGTCGACCAGGTGGCGGTTGACCCTGGCGTCATGGGATATGACTTCGCTCCCGCCAGTGAATTCTGGAGCTCTACTGTCGATCTGCAGGCGGCGGACTCGGAATTGTCCAAAGCACGACTCTCTTGCCTCAATGACATACAGAAAGTGGAGTTCACCCTCGACGGCAAATGATGCTCGCCCATTCATCGCCTACGGTCCGCCGCATCTCATAACCTGGGTGCCTCACAACGCATGAAATACAAGACGCTGACTCCCAGTCAGCAACCAGGTCTATGCGCCAATTAGCGATCACAGAACGCCGTGACATAGCGGCAAAAATCACAGGCAACGACTTTTGAACAACTACACACCCGCGGAAAATCGCGGCGTCACCCAAGGTCGCCTGCACGGCTCATAAGCGATGGAATACGAGACGTAGGAGGTCTCCTCTTCACGCGACGAGCGGGCAGGTGGCGTGTCTCGTATCCGGACATGTCTCGCATGCCTAGGGATATGAGACGCGATTTCTAATCGCAGTATGGGACGAAAACCGTTGGGGTCGCCCATTGCACCCTGGTCGGTCGCTACCCGACTTCATGGACTGTTCGATCGGGTGAAACCCGAGCCCGTCATCGATATGCCCGCGCCGCGTACAAGCGCAGTCGCTGACATGATCGCGCAGTATCACGGAAGGCTCTGTCGTGCCCGGCGTCAGGAAGTACTGATTCTGGTCCCATATCATTGGGACGATTTCAATAACTGGGGGAATGAATGAATCGAGCAATCGGCGGGATAGTCGGCGCAGTGGCAACCAGCATGCTGCTGGCATCCTGCTCACCACCCGCCCAGCCACCCATGCCCACAGTTTCAATGACATCATCATCAACGCCGACATCTCAGCCGACTGATCCGACCGCGGCCGCAACGTGCGAGACTGTTTTCACCGCCGAGGAGTACAGCAGTCTTGAAGCCGACGGCTTCAAGCTGGAACCTGACATCTTCGTGCTCGACGATGAGATGCAGTCGATCATGGATGATGGCTTCGGATGCTACTGGACCCGCGGGGGCGGTGACGTTCGAGTGTGGTTTGCCCAAGCAGCACAAACCGCTGAGGACTGGGATGTGCACAAGCAGCAGCTTCTCGCGTCGGGCTGGACTGAGATTAACGCCCCCGTTGATGGCTCCATCCAAGCTTCCACCCACCCGGACAATAATGAGATACCCGCGATGGCCCATCGTGATGGTGTCACTTACTACGCCAGTTACTCAGCGTTCCTCGGATCTGTGGAGGCACTTCAGGGCTGATAGCTGTGACTAGAGTCTGCGTCTCGCAGAGCGAGCCTGGATGATCGCGCCGCGGGTACAGGTACCACCCGCAGCATGTGAAGGTTGGCGCTCGGAAATCTCACGCTGGAGAGCGAGCGGTGTCTCGCAACCGAAACGGCTTGCGCAGCCTGCTTCACGCCGTGCTCACGAACGCAAACCGATCGCCGGTCGCATGGCCACGGGTCCGTCAGCGTTTTCGCCAACTAAACCGTTAAGACGATGGCGGCGGGCGGGCCGCCCTCGGCGCGGCCGAAAAAGGGACGATTCCATCGACCCCGAGGTCATCTCGGATCAATCATCCAATTAGGAGATGACATTGTCCTTCGTCGGCGCGATGTTGAACGTCAAGAACCCCGCGGTGTCTGGGTCGCAAATTAAGAGATCCTTCACATCTGTCAGGATTTCCTGGCCGGTCTGAGGAATTCGGATCCGGATTGCATCTGCGCCGACGAGGTTGCAATTCGGGAAGCGGGTGCGCCCGCTGAATCCAATCAGCACATAGGCGGCGCCCCCGGGTTCCACGGAGACTACCTGGTCCGGGATGTCGTTGAGTTGTGAAACAGGGCCTCCCACGGTTAGACCGGATGAGTCGATCAAGTCAGCGTCCGGATACCCCGACAGCTCGCAGCCCGTCGAGGTCGTGTTGGTCAGCTTTATGTAGAAGAGGCCATCGCTCTCCGGGTAGTCCTGTTTGAAGATTTCCCTTGTCGACGTGAAATCGCAGCCCGCTGCTGGGACATCGGGCGTCGTCGAAGCGATTGCCGCCGGCGTCTCGCTTGATGTCGGCGACGCCGGGGAAGCTGAGTTCGTGGCGTCGGGTGCCGCGTCCGCGCAAGCCGTGAGTCCGACTGCCGCCAGGAGCAGCGTCAGCAGTCCCATTACTTGGATCAGCTTGCTAGGTCGAACGTTCATCTGGTGCCCCCCCGGTTTGAGCCTTGCTGTGTGTGCAGTATATGGCGGGCCGACGGTGTGGCAGCCGTCCGACCGCTGTGAAGATTCGGACCTTATCGCAGACTTGACCTCCGACGGGGTGAAGTGTCTCGCAACCTCAGAGTGTCAAACCCCATCGGATACAAGACGCTGCCCACCCGCTCTGAGACAACGAGGGTTACCAGGTCGATGCGCCAAAGAGCGATCACAGAACGCCGCCACAAAGCGCTAACAGTCACATATTCGAACGTATAAGTGACAGGAGTCTTGACCGTGCTCATGGGGTACATGCGCGTCTCAAAAGCTGACGGCACTCAAACGACCGACCTGCAACGCGCCGCACTTCTCGAAGCCGGGATCGACGCGGAGCTGCTTTATCAGGATCACGCTTCGGGAAAGAAAGACGACCGGCCGGGACTCGTCGCCTGCCTGAAGTCTCTTCGAGACGGTGACACTCTCGTTGTCTGGAAACTTGATCGGCTCGGCCGCGACCTGCACCACTTGGTCAACACTGTTCATGACCTCACTGCCCGAGGCGTCGGGCTCAAGGTCCTCACCGGGCAGGGCGCCGCGATCGATACGACCACCGCGGCGGGAAAGCTCGTGTTCGGGATCTTCGCCGCCCTGGCCGAATTCGAACGGGAACTGATCTCCGAACGTACCGTCGCCGGCCTCGCATCCGCCCGAGCCAGGGGTCGCGTCGGGGGCCGGCCCTTCACGATGACCCCTACAAAGGTGCGCACAGCGATGGCGGCAATGGGCAACCCGGAGACGAACGTCGGCGAACTCTGCGACGAGCTTGGCATCTCCCGACAAACCCTCTACCGACACGTGTCGCCAACCGGCGAGATCCGAGCGGATGGAACTCGGATCTTGAACCGTCCTGCTTCCGTTCGACGGACATCACGAAAGCCGTGACACACCGGATTACAGCGCAGGGGTCTGTCTCGAATTCGACGGCGATGTAACCTCTTCCCCTCGTGACCAGGTGCCGACGGCAGATAAGATCACGGTCGCCCACACACGAAACTGCCTTCAATTTCGACAAGCAGGGGTGGGGCGGCGAGGCCGGCAACGATAAGCACGGTGTTGGGTGGGAACTCGCCAGCCGGGAACCAGTCGGCGTACACCTCGTCACGAATGGCGTTGAAGTCAGGAAGGTTGTCGCGCCCGACAATGTAGGTCGTCAGCTTTACGAGGTCCGCAGGGGCGGCGTGCTGGGAGTCCAGCAGGGCACGGATGGCCGTGAAAACCAGGCGGGTCTGCTCGGCCGCACTCCCGGGGACTGTGCCAGTGGACGTGGCACCGATTTGTCCCGCAAACGTGGCCACGGGGGTGTCTTGGCCCACGATGCTGAGGTGGCTGTACTTGCCGGCGGGGGCAACAGCGGAGGGAGGGTTGCTGCGCTGGACGAGGCTCATGATTGACGGTACTGCCTTCAGGAGGGTGGTCGGTGCTTTGGTCAGGAGGACATTGCTGGAACAGGCACGGCTTTCTCGGCCGTTCCACTATCGGTTCGACCTGGGTTAGGTAGGACGCTCCCTTCCGTTGCTGACTCCGAGGCCCTCCATCACACCGACCGGTGGCAGCTGAGGGAGGCAGGTTTTTCAGCTGGCGGCCAGAGGCGCATTAATCGGGACTCGGGTCATTTCTGCCGACAGCATCCACAGCTTTCGCGCCATGTGTTCATCGAGGGCGACTTTGGCGACCGGAGCAACGACAGGGTTGCCTTTCAGATGGAAAAGACCCCCCGGCCCCACGAGAGTGCCACTGGGCAGATCCGAGACCGCTGCTGCAATCAAGGACCGTGCCCCGCCCGCGGCATCCTGAGCGATCACCGGGCCCAGAACCTTGTCGATAACCCGGAAAGCGACACTGCCCACATGCGAGGTCAGGCTCGTACGGGCGTAACCAGGGTGGGCAGAAAGCGAACGAACGCGGGATCCCGTCCCGGTCAGTCGGCGACCAAGTTCGCGCGCGAACATCAAGTCAGCGAGCTTCGATTGCGAGTACGCCTTGCCGGAATTGAAGCGCCGCCGGTCGTAGTTAGGGTCGTCGAGGTCGATCGAACCCGATCGGTAGTAATCCGACGTGACCGTCACCACGCGATCCCTGATCAGCGGCAACAGCCGCATCGTTAGGGCGAAGTGGCCCAGGTAGTTCACACCGAACTGAGTCTCGAACCCGTCCTCGGTCCGACCCAACGGCGGCATCATGATCCCGGCGTTATTGATCAGGACATCGATGGGTTCCGTTCGCGAATCGGCGAACTGCTTGATGAAGGACAAGCTGCCCAGCTCAAGGGTTGCAACGTCTACCCGACCCGGCGTTTTCGCAGCCGCAGCCTGTCCTCGCTGGAGGTCACGGACGGCCAAAGTGACATGGGCACCTCCTCGAGACAAGGTCGCTGCAACGACTTCACCGAGGCCCGAACTCCCCCCGGTGACAACGACCCGTTTGCCTGCAAGACGCGACGCGTCCTCGCTCAGCTCCATGAATGTCAATGAATCTCCTCCATTAGGGACCGCGCAACCTTGCCGACCCGACGATTTAACGCTACGCTACCGTCGCGTAGCTCATTGAAGGAGACAATCATGAATTTGCGATCTGTCCGTATCGTCACGACTGACGTACCCACCTCGGCCGGCGTCTTCGCTCGGCTCCTCGGTCGAGAAGCAAGCGGGTACCCGGAGTACATGGAAGTTCCGACCGACGGCGCCGTATTGGCGTTTTGCACGCCGGCCGGGTTGGCCGCGGCGACGACGGCGCTAGCCGGAAGCGCGCCGGGTACTCAAATCCTCGAGTTCGAAGTCGACGACCTCGATGAAGTCCGAAAAGAGCTCGATGATTCCGTACAGATGATCCAGACGCCAACAGTCCAGCCCTGGGGCAACCGTTCCATGATCCTCCGGACGGCGGACGGCACCCTCGTAAACTTCTACACACCCGTCCCCGACGCCGACCGGGCATGGCCATCCCAAAACTGACCGCGAAAGGAACTTCGGTGGCGAACAAAGAACGAGTCGACACTCGCGTCGAACGGACGCGAACAACGGTCCTTGCGCACACCTACGACCTCCTCGTCCAGGACGGCTTTTCAGGAGTGAGCATCGACGAGATAGCTCGCCGGTCCGGCGTGGCAAAGACGACCATCTACCGTCACTGGCCAACCCGCACACGACTGCTCCTCGACGCCTGCTCGAAGTTGGGCGTCAACCTCGAAATCCCCACTCAGGGCACCTTCGAAACCGACCTCCGACAAGTCCTCACAGACGTCGCGCAGCGGCTGGAGAACGCCGGCTGGGCGAAAGTGCTGCCCTCGATCATGGACGCCAGCGAACGAGATCCCGACGTGGCGAAGGTGCAAACCCTGCTCCAGACCATTTGGGCCGCGCCGGTGGTGCGGATCGTCGAGGACGCCGTCGCCCGTGGAGAGATCCGCCCCGGAACGGATGCCGACGTCGTCGCTGCAGAAGCCCTGGGACCGCTCTACTACCGCCGCTGGTTCTCACGCCAACACATCGACCCAGCACTCCTTGATCGCATCGTCACAAACCTCTGCCGATCGCTGACCGATGCTCGGTGAGCGTAACTCAACCCATCTCCTTAGACGGATCCGGCTCTAAAGGCGGATGTCGCGAGTCGAGAAAAGACCTGGCACAGGGTACAACCACACGTTTCCGCACGTAGCCTCGGATACCAAGGTGTGCACAAAACACCGGATATTTGTGCACCCAATCGCGAGCATTGACAAACACGCCCGGAATGACACGGCCGCGCCGCGTCCGGTAGACCCGTCCGAAATAGGTTCCGGTGAACGGGGGCGGCTTCAAGGGGTCGTAGCATTCCATCACGCGCTCGTGTTGTGGGCGGCGAGCTGCGCCGACCGCGCTCTGCCGATCTTCGGGGAGCAGCGACCAGGTGATGACCGGCCGCGCGTAGCGATCGCCGAAGGGATGACGTTCCGTCCCGAACGTCATCCCTTCGCCGGACGCTCGCGACCGACTCGGCTCGGCAGATTAGGAAGGCGCCATGGTGCATGGTACTGCATTCTCTTGTCCGGCGCAGCGCGTCCAGCGCCACGCATCCGAATACCGAAGGAATCATGTTCAAGAATCTCTCGGACCGCACGAGTTCGATCCTCTACGTAGTCCTCGTCGCCTCAGTCGCCGCGTCCACTGCCTCGTTCGCCGGCGGGCTCGTCCTCGCCATCTCGCCGCTGCTCGTGACCGCCCTGATGATGTTCGTGGTCACTCGGGACGGATACCGCGCGGAAGGTTGGCGCCGACTGGGAATCACCCGCCTCGGTCTCCGCTGGTGGCCGGTAGCGCTTGCCGCGACCGCGGGCGTCTCGGTCACGGCAGCGGGTATGACCGTCGTGCTCGGCTTCTCGCAGATCGCGGCACCCACCGCGGCCGCCTTGCAGGACCTCCTCTCGCTCTGCATCACCGGCACGGTCCTCGCTTTTGCTGAGGAGGTCGGATGGCGAGGGTACCTACAACCGCGCGTGGTGCCGTGGCTGGGTGAGAAATTTGCCTATCTCGGTATCGGTGTGGTGTGGGTCATTTGGCACCTCATGTACATCCTATTCACGCCCTTCTACCACGCTGACGGAGACCGATGGATCGTGCTCACGCTGTTCTCCGCCACCGTCATCGCGTTCTCCTTCCTGTTCGGCCAGCTTCGGACTCTGTCCGGCAGCGTCTGGCCGGTAGTGCTCGCTCACGTCGCACACAACGTCGCGTTCGCGTGGATCGGCTCTGCTATCGTGCTGACCAACCAGACAGTGCTCGTCAACGAGTACCTAGCGGGTGACACCGGGCTCTTCGTCCTCCTCGGCACCATCGCGACGGTGATGGCTATCGCAGCCCCAACGCGAGGAGCCCGCCCAGTAGCGCGGAATGACGAAGGAAAGGGCGCCCGAAAGGCGGCATCCCTCCACCGGTCGCATCGCGGATGACGAAGTCCCCATGCGTAACCGGCGGCGACAGGCCAGGTAGTTGCAGAGCGTTCTACCCACGCCTCGCGCTCGGCGGTACCGTGCAGCAGTAACACTGCGGTTGGCGACTTCGTGCGGCGGGCGGCCCAAGAACTGCGATCTCTCATGTTGCATCAGACGGAAATACCGCTCGTTTGCCGTGCTGGGCGATCTTGTCGGGCCGAAAGCCTGACCAGTGGTCGTGCTCATCGACCACCACCACCGGGGCCTGGCTGTAGCCGAGTTCCTGCGTGACGTACTCGGGGTCAGCTCACGAAACGGAATGAATAACACGGTAAGAGTTGAATCCGCTCTTCCCTAGTTGGGTGAACGTCATTGTTGGCGGGCTGGAACCCAGCGGTAGAGCGTGGGGACCGAGACGCCGAGGTCCTTGGCGATGTCGGCGTGGAGATTGCCCTTCAGCGCCCACTGAGTATTGCCGGTGAGCGCCAGCGGTTCAGCTCGCGCTCACCGACCTGGATCACGCCGCGTTGTCCGCGGTGTGTTCACGCATATTGGTGTCGCCGGTCTCGATCCATATCGTGTTGTGGATGATCCGGTCCATGAGGGCGTTCGCGTGGACTCCCGAGCCCAGCCGCTGGTGCCAGCCTTTCTGCGAGCACTGGGTGCAGAACACTGTCGGGGGAATCCGGCTCTATCTGATCTGCACTCCCGACGGAATGCCCGAAATCTGGGGCCTGGCTAACCCGAAAATCGGTGAACACGAACCCGCCGAAACAATGCTCCGCCATGACCGACACCTGCTCCACCTCGACCAAGTCATCATCGGCGACAAAGGCTTCGCCGGCCGCGAATTCGAGACGTTCATCACCGACAACCTCGGCGCGCACCTGATCCCTCACGACCGCAAAGACGAGAAGAAACGCTTCGGGAAGCTCGGCATCATCCGCCAATCGGTCAAGTCCGTGTTCGACACCCTAGTGGGCTAACTCACCCTCGAAGACCAGGGCGGCCGCCCCGTCCCCGGGCTCTACTCCCGCGTTGCTGGCCGCTTACTCGCCCTCGCCGCAGGTATCTGACACAACTGGCTAATCGGAACAGCCAACAAGCGATCCCTCATCGCCTAGGACCATTAGGACTCATTCAGCTAGGCGCCACCGCGCGCTCCAGGAACACGAAAAAACGCCCTTGTCGAGTGGAGCATGTAGCTCCGCCCGACCTGGGCGTCTGTTCTATGCCAGTAAGCGCCTAGAACCGCGCACCGGGGCTATAAAAGTCGTAGCCGACAGCGCGGTCGAGGTTCGACCAGCTGTTCGTGCCCATGACTCCGTCGATTGGTCCGGTGTACCTGCCTCCGTGGCTACCGTCAGCCGCCCAACGCTGCAGCGCCTTGTAGGTGTTGGAGCCCGGTGCCCCGTCAATAGGTCCGGTGTAGCCGTAGTACTTGGCCAGGAAACGCTGCACCCCCTGCCAGCTTGCGGTACCCATGGCCCCGTCGACGGGTCCAGTGTAGCCGTTGCGTGCAGCGGGGCCCTCCTGGAGTCGACACTGCAGGTACCCGGAGAAGCTCGTGCTACCGCCGTTTGAGGACTGGCAATATGCCGAAACAGGGTTCATCTTGATGAGTCCGGCAGCCGGTTGGACCGCACTGATAGTCGTGGATACCGGCGAGGTCGCCGCGACCGGAGTGAGCGTCGCCGCCGACGCGGGTACTGCTGTTGAAACGGCAAGCACGCCGACCGTGAGGACTCCCCAAGCAGCTGCACTGAACCGCGACATATTTGATTTTTGCAAAACCATTCCCCCAATGTCGAAGACATGCTCGGAATGAGCATCCTCTATTTGTCACATATTTCTCCACCCTCAAAGGGCTCGGCAAGACCCTCTAGTGGGGCTTGCAGCGAGCTGGCCAATCTGGCAGGATTTCGAATCGACCGGAGGGCGAGCCAAGCCATGCTGTCCGGAGCGGTGTGACATTCCCGAGGGGACAAGGCGGTCACAGAGTCCCGTTACTTTCTTCATAGCCCTTGGGCGTGTAGTCCTGTGAGGGTGTTGNCCCCCCCCCCCCCCGTTGTCCATGATCCGGGGGGGGTGTTGTCACCGGGACTGACTGGCATTGAGTATTCGCTGATAGGGGCTGGACCGGGACGTGTTCCAGGCCATTCGCAACGTGGCTGCCGCGGTTCAGTCCGACGAAACGATACCTGAACGGAGCATCATGATCGAGAACTACGACAGCGTTGACGTCTTCATCGGCGTGGATGTTGGCCAGGGAGAACACCATTCGGTCGCCCTCGACCGGGCGGGCAAGCAACTCTTCGACAAGGCCTTGCCCAACGATGAGTTGAAGCTGCGGGACCTGATCGGGCGGCTGAAACGACACGGCCAGGTACTGTTCGTCGTGGATCAACCCGCGACAATCGGGGCCACTGCCGATCGCCGTCGCCCAGGCTGAGAACGTGCTGGTCGGCTACCTGCCGGGCCTGGCCATGCGGCGCACCGCTGACTTGCACGCGAGTGAGGTCAAGACCGACGCCCGCGACGCCGCGATCAGCGCCCAAGCAGCCCGAAGCCTCCCGTACGCGCTCCGGTCGCTGCAACTCGCCGACGAACAGGTCGCCGAGCTCTCCATGCTCTGCGGCTTCGACGACGACGTCGTCGGTCAGACCACTGCCACGAGCAACCGGATCCTTGTTTCTCTCTGCATTCGCCGCGCTCCGCAACCCGCTCTCACGCGCCTGCTACGACCGCAAGATCGCCCAAGGCATACGCCACAACCAAGCCCTCATCGCCCGCGCCCGGCGACGCTGCGCCGTCCTCTACGTCATGCTCCGCGACGGCACCCTCTACCAAACCGACCATCCACTCGCCGCTTGACAAAAACATAGGGGCACCCCACCCAATGGGGCCTCGTTGAGGCCGAAGCGGGGGGGGGGGGGCGCATGCAGCGGGGATCTCCCCGTTGGCGATGGCGCCACCACGTTTCCAGAAAGACGAAAAGACGCCGGGTCTAGAGGGACCATATAGTCCCAACTAACCCGGGCGTCACTTCTGTGATTGAAAGCGCCTATTACCGCCGGACGCCCGGGTAATAGAAGTCGTACTCGGTAGCGCGGTCAAGGCCGGTCCAGCTCTTAGTGCCCATGACCCCGTCGATCGGCACGGTGTAGGTTCCCCTGTGGCCATCGTCTGCGGCCCACCGCTGCAACGCCTTGTAGGTGTGGGTTCCCGGCGCTCCGGCAATGGGGCCCTTGTACCCGTATGACTTGGCCAAAAAACGCTGCACCCCCTGCCAGCTGTTCACACCCATGACCTCATCGACACGGCCGGTATATCCTTGCGTGCAGCTGGACCCTCCTGAAGTCGGCATTGGAGGGACCCGGTGAAGCTCGTGCTGCCGACGTTATTGGACTGGCAATACCCCGAAACAATGTTTGCCCTGAACAGCCCGGCCGCCTGTTGGACAGACTTCGCCGTTGCGAACAAGGGGGGCCGTCACGGCCACCTGAACAGGTACCGCGGCCGATGGGGTGAGCGTTGCCGCCGAGACCGGGACTGCCGTTGAAATGAAGAGCGCGCCGACGGCGAGGAACCCCCGATGATGATGATGGCGAGTCGCGACATATTCACTTTTTCCAAAGCTATTTCCCCAATTTCGAAGAATGCTAGGGCGAAGCATCCTCTATGCGTCACCTTTTTCTCCACGCGCTATCACTCGGCAAGACCCTTTAGTGGGGCTGGTGACGAGTGAGCCGGTCGGACAAAGTTACGAGTCGACCGGAGGGCTGCGATTCGCAGACGGCAGGACGGCCGAGCCGTCGTCGTTTCGCAAGAAGGTCACGCCGCTCAACCGCTGATTCGCACCGAGAGCCGCATGGACGGACTCGGGTCTCAGATCTGACGGGATGCGCCCCGTGGTTCTCGCCAGTGAACATCTCCTTTGGCGGCAGTGGCGACAAGCCTCTCTGCGCTGGTGAAGCGATGTTCTACGGGATCGCCAGGGCCCCGCTGCTACCGCGCTTCTAAGCCCTGGACAGTGCGGTGTGCGCTCAATAGTCAGGGCCCCGGATCCAGTTAGTGTCACCCGGTGAAAGCCTGGGCGCAGGATTCGTCCTGAGCAGTTTGTCCGGCCAACCCGTCCAAGGGTTGGGCGCTTGTCTCCGGAGCAGGTGCGGCGGTTTCGTTGGGTGTCTCCGGCGCGGGCTCATCCGTTGCTGGGGGCAGAGGCTCAACCGTGGGTGTTCCTGCCGTGGCCTCGGGGAGAGCGAAGGGCTCATCGGCTGCGAGTTTGGCGAACAGCTCATCAGCCACATCCTGTATCGGTACCACTTTGTTCGGGAAGTCGGGATCGTCGGTCGTGCCGGGGTATTGCACGAACAGGAGTCGATCCAGGTTGATGTCTTTGAGTGCCAGGGCCATGGAGACCATGGTGTCGATGTCGGCCAGGTTGGTCGAGAGCCGGATATTGGTCGCGGCAGCGTTGGCCAGGTTGATCAGAGTGGGGATGTTGGTGAGCGTGCCGTTGCTCTTGACGGTGCGCATGAGTGAGGCCATGTACATCTGTTGCGAGGAGATTCTCGCCAGGTCGCTGCGGTCGCCGACGCCTTCGCGGCTGCGCAGGAATGCCAGAGCGTTCTCCCCGGCGACGATGCTCGGCCCTTCAGGCAGGTTGAGGCCCGCGTCAGGATCGTTGATAGGCGCGCTCAGACAGATGGGTACGCCACCCACGGCGTCGCTCATCTCCACAACACCGCTGAAGGTAATGACGCCGGCGTAGGGGATGTCTAGTCCTGTCAGCTCGGACACCGTCTGGACCACGCAGGGTAATCCGCCGCGAGACATGGCCTCATTGATGGGGCGCGCCGACATGGCGTCAAAAGTCTCTTCGGTTTCGGCGTCTGTGCACTCGGGGTGCGCCACGATGAGGTCACGAGGGATGCTCACCACGACCGCGTTCGTGTGGTCTGCAGACACGTGCACGAGAATGTTCACATCGTTCAGAGTCGCGTCTCGTTCACCATACGCGGCACCTTGGGCGGCATCGTTGTCGACGCCGACCATGAGGATGTTGAACCCATCTCGGTAGCTTCCGAGCTGGGGCGCTGGAGCATTGGTCTGTCCGACGCCGATGTCGATGGCATTGTCATCGACCTTCTGACTGAAGCTCGACACGGCAATGGCGGCCACCGAGGCCGTGCTGACGAGAGCCACAGTCAGCCCCACCGCAACCAGCTTGAGGACGTTCACGTAGGGATTGGATCGCTTCAGACGTCCATGACGTGCGATTCCCACTACCCGTGTGCTTCGCCTGCTGCTATCCGCCACGACGACCCTCCCCAATGCGACTGATTGCTGATTAAACAGTTCTCCACCGTGGTTGATCTGTCTCGGCAGTACTGTCGAGCGTAGCGCCTGGTCCGCCAACGGAAATGCGCTCGACACCCAGCATGGTTCAGCAGTGCGCGCAGCCTCTTCATGGGTCGCTGATCGTGCTGGTGAATTACTTCGTCGCTCGACGGCTACGTCTCCCGATCCGTAATGGTTCTTCGTGCCCAAGACTCATTGCTGAAAACAGATCCGGCAAGGGGGCGCCCCCATGTTTTTGTCAAGCGGCGAGTGGATGGTCGGTTTGGTAGAGGGTGCCGTCGCGGAGCATGGCGTAGAGGACGTCGGGGCGTCGCCGGGCGAGGGCGATGAGGGCTTGGTTGTGAGACTGTAAGGCGTTCGGAACCATGACGAAAGAAAGAGTCGCCGGTTAACCGACGACGTTTTCTTCACGACCCTGCAACTTGAACGACGCAATCGAGGAGGGGCGGCGGCGATTGACCGTGATATCCACCATCTACCATCTCGCTATGTCGAGGCGCTCTCGCTGGATAATGCCTACTGGCGGCGGTAGAGAGTCGCTCGACTCCAGCCCACAAGGCGTGCCGCATCCTCAGCGGTGCGCCCCTTTGCACGGGCGTCGTTTGCGATCGCGAGTTTTTCAGCGATGACGGCAGGGTTCTGGATTTTTCTGACAAGCCGCGGGAACAATCAGCGTTGATGTCTCTTCGGAGACAATTGTCAGTTCAGGAGACCATTGGCTCCCCCGTCTGTATAGAGCGCGGAGCCGGGCGCTCAAATTGTAGACGAGGTGATGGTGTCCGCATCAGGCCGTATACTTCCTCAGCGATCAGCGTGACGCTACGCAGATTCTTAACCATCACCGCGCAGCGGAGGTAAGCGATGTCATCGACGTGGCGCAGGCAGGTGAGAATTCCGACGGCGAGCTGTGCGGAGTGAACTGTCGTTTGGCCGCTTAGGCTGTCGAGAACGAATTTTGCGGCCATATCAGCGGTGTACTCAGCGTTTGAGCGTCCGTCGAGAGCGTACTGAATGCTCTTCAAGAACTGGCCGTACGCAAATTTGGCCGGCTCCCGATTGTTCTTCTTCAGCACTGTCGTCGGATGGTGGGTCGTCACCGGTGGTGACCAGCGGAAGCTACGGTTTTGCTGCACGGCTGCTGATATAGGTGCGTCGAGCTTCGGGAAAGATTTCAGTAACCAGTTGAGGACATCGGTCGCACCCGCCCACCCCGCAGGTGAAAGGGACTTTCCCGAAGAAGGGAATTGGCGTCCACGAGTCGAGAGCGCATCCAAAACGCGTTGGATCCGCGTTTCGTCGCGGTCTAGTTCGACCTCCACCATGTCGATGGTAGCTGAGTCGAGCACCGCAACACGGAGGTGGGGGAATTTGGCCCGTTCGGCCGCGCGGAGCGGTCGCTGAGCTTTCTTGTAGTTGCGGATCAAGTTGGCACTCACTCCATTGGCCACTTCGTCTATCATCTTCGTGCTTGTTGTGGTGTGGCCGGCCATGAATGAACTGCGAAGGCTCGCCCGCTATTGCGAGCCGGCGAACGGCTGAATGCGGTTGGTTCGCGAACTCCGGATCCCGAGTTGCTCAAGCCGTAGCGGTTCGGTTTCGATTGTTTCGAATTTGTGCTTTCCGAGGCCCTTGCAACGCCGCATGCGAGTAACTGATGCCGGTATCGGATGCTCCCCAGCATCAAGAAGGGAACAGCTTCATGACCACCACGACCAGCATCACCACCACCTTGAGGCGGCGGCGAGGCTTGACAGCGGAAACGGCGAACGCTGCGATCAACCAGGCATGCCGGCGGCTTCGGCTGCCAACGATCCGAGCCGTTGTCGACGAGGCCACGACCGTCGCGCAGAAGGAGCAGCTCAGCTATCAGGGGTTCTTGGCAGAGCTGCTGCTGGCGGAGTGCGACGACCGCGACCGGCGGTCTTGGGTCCGCCGGGTGAAGGCGGCAGGGTTTCCCCGGGACAAGTGGCTCGGGGACTTCGACTTCGATGCCAACCCGAACATCAACCCCGCGACCATCAACACGTTGGCCACCGGCGACTGGGTCCGTCGAGGTCAGCCGCTGTGTTTGATCGGCGATTCCGGCACCGGGAAGTCCCACCTGCTCATCGCTCTGGGCACCGCGGCGGCGGAGAAAGGGTTCCGGGTCAAATGCACGCTCGCCACCAGGCTGGTGAACGAACTCGTCGAGGCGGCCGACGAGAAGAACCTCGCCCGGACCATCGCCCGCTACGGGCGAGTCGATCTGCTGATGACCGACGAACTCGGCTACATGGAATCGGACCGCCGAGGCGCCGAGCTGCTGTCCCAGGTCCTCACCGAACGGGAGGAGAACAACTCGATCGCGATCGCCTCAAACGAGTCGTTCTCCCGCTGGACGAAGACCTTCACCGACCCGAGGCTCTGCGCGGCAATTGTCGACCGGTTAATGTTCAACGGCACCATCATCGAGACCGGGACCGACTCCTACCGTCTCGCCCACACCCAAAGGCAACAGCACTCGAGCGCCTGAACCAGTGACGGTTAAGAGGAAGAAGTCAGAACGGCCAGACGAAGAACCGCTTGCAGGCCGGCAGGGGTCCCGGGCCAGTGCTGCTCGATCGCAGCGCTTCCAGCCCGGCGGGTCGCGAAGCGAAGAGCAATCGCGACGACGAGCGCGTCGTCGGCATAGCCAAGGACCGGGATGAAGTCGGGAATGAGATCGATCAGGGACAGCAGATACACCAGTAAGACGGCGAGCCAGATCCGCACACCCACGGGCACGGTCCGATCGCTCGTGAGACGTTTCAACAATCGCGCCACGTCCGGCGCCAGACGCAACAGGTCCAGCAACGATGCCCGGGCAGGATGCTTCCGCTGCTCGAACCAGAGCAACAGCACGAGGATTAACCAAATGAGCACGAGCCCGAGGACGATGCTGAGGAGAATCTGCCACCACTCGGACATGACTACTGCGCGGCCGGACGGAGAATGTGAATCACTTCTCGGAGTGCGTAATAGGCGATAATGAATCCCGCCACCGGGTCCACCCCCGCCGAAGAAGCGCCGGGCCCGAAAAGAGAGCCGCGCCGCGATCATTGAGAGACGTCATAAACCAATTGTCGCAGTGAACTCCGACCAATCGTTGACCCAAGCAGCCACGGTGGGTCTCGTTTAGATTGCCCGTGAAACCCCGTCATACCGAAGCGGGTCCGACCTAGATTGCCCTCGTGGGTCCCATTTGGGTTGACATGACCACGTCCTCGTAGCTCAATCAATCTATTATTCCATCCCCTATCTCTAGGGATACAAGGCGCCTCAAGGCTATGCCCTGCACTTCCTCGAAACCGTCGGGACCTCGCGGCACGGACATCTTTAAGCAGAGCGACGAAGATGCGTTGGCGCCCACCGGGGCAGCTGATCTCGTCTATATCAGCTATACCTTGGGCTTCGAGTCCTGGCTCTCTTGCTGTGCCCTAACCCCGACGCGTGTCCAGCCGAGCAGCAGCTTTCCGGGCGCGTCTTGAAAGCAACCTCTGGCCTGGCTGATGAAGACGCGCCTCAATAGCCGATCCCCTGTCGCGCATTCCCCCGTAGGGCGACACTCGTCGTCCTCAACAACAGTCACTGATAAACGAAAAACAGCCCTTCGTTGCCGAAGGGCCGTTCGTTTCGTATGTCCGCGAGGGAGGCCTAAGCCAACATGTCTCACGACTCGTTGCGGCCAGTATACGCTCAAACTATGGAGGCAGCTGTGATTTCCCAGATAAGAGCTGCTATCTCGATTCCCCGAATCAGTACTAATGACGCAGCTATCCCGGGGAACCCCGCTAACGCCCTTGAGCTCTACACCTGGAATGCGCAGGTTTCGGCCGCTTTCATGCTCCCCCCTCCACTTTGTTGAGGTGCTAACCCGAAACGCAGCGGCGGAAGGAATCGAGACCGTATACGGAGCGCGCTGGCCTTGGTCGCAGGGCTTCGAACAAAGTCTTCAAAGCCCTCCGCCAAGGTCGCGCAGTTACAATCCTCGCCGCGATCTCAGGAACACTCGCACTGGGAAACCGACCGCTGGCAAGGTCATCCCCGAGGTCAAGTTTGTCTTCTGGCAAAAGATGTTCACCGCTCGCTACGATCAGCGGCTCTGGGACCAACAGATCCTAAGCCTGTTCCCCAATGCGTCAGGCTCGTCACCATCAGGCGTCCGTCAGAAGATCTACGACCACCTCGAACTCATCCGGAACTTTCGTAACCGAGTCGCTCACCACGAGCCGATCTTCTCTCGAAATCTCAACGATGACTTCAGCGCGATCACTGAACTCGTCTCAATGCGTTCGCCTGCGGCCGGCACCTGGTTGAGTGACCGAGAATTAGTGACAGAACTCCAATTTGAGCGTCCCACCGCCGGCATCCAGCCCGCGGCGCATAGCCCAACCGGCGCAGAGCGGTCCACCAGATGAAGACGCGCCCAACCTGTTTAGAGTCGACCTCAGCGGGATAGGACGGACATCCCTGCAGCAGTCCGATGAGGGATCGGCCGGCTGGCACTCCCCCGACTATCGATACGCCCGGATCCTCGGGACAGGACAATGTCCGATAGACCCGCCCTAAAAAAATGCGGTGGACGGGTTCTACGTGAACTGCTGGCACAAGCCGTAACACAAACCATGCAGCGATTCAGTCACCCGCTATCGGCTAAGGCCGCCGCGTTCGCGCTGCAGGCCGGCAGCCTTGATGTTGGTGCGGGACTTGGGCTGCTTGCCTGGCTTGGTCGCCACGGCTGCGCTGGCGTGGGTGCCGTTCTCTCGATCGGCAACCAGGCGAACCTTCTCCAGCTGAGGGTCGACACCCGACTTCTCCATGTCGGCTGCGAAGGATTCGCGGCGCCCGGCGCTGTCGTAGGCGTTCGCGGCGTTGTCGCGAGTGACGTCTGCCTTGCCGGTCAGTTCCTTCCGTGACAGCCCCTCCGTGGGCTCGTCGTGGGTGTTCTCGGCGCGCTTCTGGTCGCGGTCGCGTTCTTCGGCTTTGCGGTCCAGCTGGTCGGCTACCGTGAGCAGCGATGCCGCTTCGGCGTAGTCCTTGCCGCTCTCGCCTCGGCTCTCCGCGGCAGCGCTGCGGTCCTGCTGAGCCCGGGCTAGTGCCTCTCGCACTGCGAGGGGATCGGCGTCCAGGTTGTTGACGTCGATGCCGTACTGGCCACGCAGTTCCTCGCTCATGCGATCGGACGTACGCGCAATGTCGGGATCCACGGTGCGCCAAGCGTTGGCCGTCTCGTAAGCCGTGGCAATGTCGTCGACCCCGGCGGTGTTCCACCACTCTTGCTGCTGCACGGGAGCCAGGCTGGCTCGTGCTGCGTTCCGCTCCGCATCGAACCGTGCCTGTAGCTCCTTGGTCTGCTGCTCGGTGCGCGCCTGGGCGTTCCTGGCTAGCTCCTCACGGAGCCGGGCGAAACGCTCGGCCATCTGCGTGGCCACGGTCAGAGCGACCCGCATCTGCCCGTCGAACGCGTCGCCGATGCCGTCTGCTTCTTCGGCCATGGTGATGCCCCCTCGTTATCTCTCGTGACCGTCGCGCTCGTTCGGCGTGACGGTGGTCTGTGGCTTGTGGGACTCGATTCGCGTCGGCACGGGCGAGCCCGTTCCGGGGACGACCTGGCCGCGCTGTGCAGCCTGGACGATCTTCGCTAGCTCCGGGTCAAGTCCTTCGGCCGGCGTCGGCATGGCGTTGTTGGTCTGTCCAGTTTCGGCGCGCACGATAGCCGGCAGACGGTCACGCACCTGCGAGTACTGCTCCCGCAACGTGCGGTCGAGCTGCGATGCGCGCTGGGCATCACCGATAGCTGTGTGCATGTCCATGACCGCTTTGACGGTCGATGCGAGCTGGCGCAGCATGATCGCCTCGGCCATCGTTCCCTGGCCCTGGGTCGATGCCTGCAGCAGCATCATCGTGGCCCCGGCGACCGACACCCGGCCGGCGGGCTTCGGCTTGGATTCGTGGGCGCGGATCTGCGCTGTACGGGACAGGTCCCGTGCGGTTTGGGCCAGCGGTCCGGGCGTCGCCTCGACGCGCTGTGACCACGCCGCGAATGCCCCGGCGGTGTCGCGGGCCAGGTGCGCCCAGCCGGCGCGGTCCTCGAACGGAATCTCTCGCATCTGCACGCGGAGCTGTTTGATTTCGTCGGTGTACTGCTTCCACAGTTTCGGATCTGGCGTCGTCTCTTCCCGGCCCGGAGCGACCGGGCGGTACTGCCACGGGTTCTTGCTCGTGGCCCTCCACTCGTCCACTGCGCCTTGGGCACTCTGGGGGCTGTCCGGCCATCCCTCGCGCATGCGCGGGAGGGTCAGGTCGCGGGCGAGTCGGCCACCGCCGTACCAAACGGGCTGCGCGCCCTTCTCCGGTCGTAATGCGACGGAGTAGCCGGCCACAACGTCGTCGCGTCCAGCGGCGAAGCGGGGCCGCACGAGTGCTCCACCGTGGCGCATGCGGCGCACAAACTCCCCCTCGTCGAGGGAGGCCACCGACGCTGAACGCACGATGCGTTCCAGCTTGTGGGCCTCGACCTCAGTGCCGGTGCGGTGCGCCCGGGCCTGCTCGGCGGGCTTGATCCCGCGCTCACCGATGCCGCGTTCCCGCGACTCCAATTGTTCCAGGCCGTAGTCGCGTTCCAGGTCACGGCAGATGCCCTGAGCTTGCTTGAAGTCGTTGTGTGTCGGTGCCTTGGTGCCGTCCTCGCGGACTAGCGAGACAGCGATGTGCACGTGATCGTTGCCGTTCGTCGAGAGGCCGTGACGCACAGCAACCCATCGGCAGTCGGCCTTGCCGCTGGCCTCGGTGAAGCCCATTCGATCCACGAAGTCTTGGGAGATGGCGCCCCACTTCTCGTCCGAGAGCTGCCCCTCTTCTGCGCGCAGCGACAGCGAGCAATGCCAGACGTCGGCGGCGACTCGCGTCGTGATCGACTCTCCGGTATCTGGATCAGTGATGCGCGCCTGGCGTGTGACCTCGACTCCGAGTTTCACCCGCGGTTCGTCCAAGTCCTTTGCAATGGCCAGGGCCGTATCGCGGTCGAGAACGCCGTACCCGTGCATGGTAACAACGGCTGAGTTTCCGGCGACGAGGTGCTGTTCCTCGTGCTCGTTCGACTTACCGGCGCCGGCCAGGTAGACCATGAGTCCACCCATTTGGCCGCCTCGGGTGATGTTGGGCATCATGAGTCGGCCAACGTATCTATCGCGGCTGAAAGGCGAGGGACCATCGCGCGGTATTCCGCAATGATCGACTCGGCCTCAACGGGAAACTGGCTCTCGGTGTTCGCGAACTTGGCGAGCTGGTTGGCGTTGTTCGCGACGCTGGCCAGCAGCTTACGAACGGCGAACAACTCGACGATTGCCAGCTTGCGGTCTGTCGAGGTCTGGACCTGAGAATCCATGGCCGACTCGAACAACAACCGCGGCACGGTGACATCTCGAAGAGCGGCACGGGTCTGCAGCTGAATGTCCTCCGCGTCGGAGACGTAAACGCTGTAGTGCTTCTTCCTGGGAGTGTCCGCATTCTTGCGGCGCTTCCGGCCAAACAGGCGACCCTCATTCGTGTCGCTCATGTTCCATCCACTCCCCTGGCCCAGCGCAGCGAACCCCCGAATTTCGGGGGGACCATACGACAAGTATGCCGAATCTGACGCCCCGCGTCCAGATTCAAAGCAAGTTACCACCGGTAACTCTATAGCTTGCTCCAAAAAGGGTTCACTTCATCGGCGCGAATTCGAGGGTGAGAGTGAACTAAAGCAAGTGCTCGCACTTGTCTGGCCGGGAACGCTATTCCCTCGGTACTGTCGACTGTATGAGCGATGCAAATGTGACTAACGACGAAGTGGCCGTGCGTGCACGCGCCTTGATTGAAGCCGACGTGTCGGCTCGTGTGAATGCGGTTGTGGCCATAGCTGAGGCGGCAAAGCAGAACGACGTTGCAGATGCGCGACTCAAGCAGGCAATCAAGGATGCTGAGGCGGCTCATAAAGAGTCCAGCAACGCACACGCCACCGCGTGGAAGGCGGCGCTAAATGCTGGCTGGACTGAGAAGGAACTGCGCGCAACGGGCGTTCGAGCGCCCGGGCGTTCGGCACCGAAGGCGCGTAAGCGCCGCGATGCGCCCACAGTGACGGACGCACCTAGCGAGTGACCATTTCGTAGCACGAAGCGACACAGTAGGCCCCGCCAGAGCGTGCAGCTCGGCGGGGCTTTGTCGTACCCTCCGGAGTTTTGCTTTAACCAAGAAGTGCTCTGCAGTGGAACGGGTTGCACTTCGCTCCCGCGGGAGTAAAGGGTGCTGCGCAGATTCCTACGGAATCCGACCTTCGGTCGCCCTTGACACCCCGATAAATCGAATAGTTCAGGCCATCTGTGATCTGACGTCGATGGACTTCCGGACTGAGAGGGGAACAACCGTGAACGACTCACTGACCGTTTACACACTGCCGGGGTGCATGCAATGCGACCTGACCACGCGAGTGCTTGACGACGCGGGGCTGCCGTACATCGTGGTCGACCTGGCCACGGATGCAGGCGCGCTCGACGCTGTGAAACAGCTCGGCTACTCGTCCGCACCGGTCGTCGTCGTCGGCGCCGCGAGCTGGTCGGGATTCCGCCCGGACAGAATCAAAACCGTGGCCATGGCACCCGCCACCGTGCCGGCCAGCTCGACCGATGAGCTGGGGTGCGACTCATGGGAGTAGCCAAGAGCCGGCCGCAGGTCGCGGAGCCGAAACCGCGGAGCGGCTGCGACTGAGCAGCCGGGATCTGGCGCGGCTCAGGCACCGCGGCGAGGGGCCGGCCTTCGTCGCTCTGTCGCGAAAGACCGTGCGCTATCTGCGGTCGAGCGTCGACGAATGGGAGGCTCGGCACACCGCCTGGGACGGCGACCGTCCCGCGTAGGTCACCGACCGACGTCGTGGTTCTGGTCCTGCTCGGGGCTCTCGGCGAGATGCCGGGGCCCGGCCGGCGCGGCGTGCTTGCCCGGCGCGCGAATCTCCGTCGCGCTCGTCGGGTAGCTGCGGGCGTTCAGGTCAACGATGCGCTGCAGCTCGGGATCCAGCGAGGCAGGGGCCGGCTCAACCACGGGCAGCGCCGACCGCGCGTGCAGCTCTTCGATCGACGCGGGCGGCGTCTCCCCCGCGTAGATCGCCCTCGCGCGCGCTTCCGCGAAATAGCCCTCAGCTGCACCTGGTCGCGCGGTGTCTTCGGTCGGCTCATCGAGTCGTCCGTCATCGATGTGAGTCGCCCCGTCGACCTCGGCGTAACTCCCGCCGTCTAGGTAGATATCAAGCTCCCGTTCAAACTTGCGTTCGCGCTCACTCTGGCGAAACTCGTCCGCGAGGATCCCGGCCGCGATGGCGTCAAACCCGTCTTCGTTGCTGGCTGCAGCGTCGGTCATTGTGTCTCCTTCGATTCGTGTTCGTCGGTGTCGTCAGCGAGAGCGCGGCGCACGCTCGATGCACCGACCTGCAGCGTTTGGGCGATGGTCGCCCAGGTCGCTTTCTCGGCGCGCATGCGCCGGGCGACCTCGACGCGTTCGGCGGTCATCACGCTTGGTCGACCACCGAGCCGGCCCCGGGCTCTCGCGGATGCGAGGCCGGCGCGGGTGCGGTCGGAGATGATGCGACCATTCATCTGCGCGAACGCGGCACAGATGTGGAAGAACAATTCACCGCCGGGGGTGGTGGTGTCGAACGGTTCCGTGAGCGATTTGAACTCCACGCCCCGCTCCCCCAGGTCAGCGACAATGGTCACGACGTCGGTCATCGACCGGCCTAGCCGGTCGGTGCTGTAGACCAGCAGAGTGTCACCACGGCGCAAGAACTTCATGCACTCGGCCAGTCCCGGCCGAGCCGCGTTCTTGCCGGTCAGCTTGTCCGAGTAGATGAACTCGGCACCCGCCGCGCGGAGCGCGTCGCTCTGCGAATTGAGACTCTGATCCTGCGTCGATACGCGGGTATATCCAACTACGCTCACGACCCGCTACCTTCCATAGCCTTTCCCAGTGCTGTGCCCCTGGCCCGGTGCCTGGTAGCCCCGTCCTTCGGCGGGACTGCCCTGAGTCGGTCGGCCAATCTCTGTCGCACTCGTCGGGAAATTCCGTTTGTTCACATCGATGATCCGCTGCAGCTCCGGGCTAAGCGGGAGCGTCTGAACAGGCGCGGGCTGCGCTCGATCCAACGTGATCTGGTCAAACACTGCCACCAGCTCCGCCGGGCGCACCCCGAGGTAGCCGGGCTCGGGGCGGGAACGCTCTGACTGCTCATTCCACACAGCCTTATCGACCAGGTGGAAGTCCAGTTCGAATGGCGATTGCTCGGCAACGTGCTCAAGAAACAGCTTGCCTGTGCGACCGTTGCCCTCTCGGCCGAAATGCGCCTGATTGATGTTCGCGTAGACGGTGGCGAGCGTTGACACGAAGTCCTCTCGCCCGATGGCGGGTAGATCCGCGGTGCGGATCGCCTCGGTGGCGTTTCGCCAGTAATGATCGATCTGGTTCGGCTGAGCAAATGGTTGACCACCACCTTTGTTCATTCCGAATGGCCTCACCTCGCCGGCCCAGTTTGGGTAGAGGTCTGAAAACAGTGCTTTGTGCAGCTGCCGGGCGTGCTCAAGGTCGAACGTCCGCTCGATGGGGATCGCACCCGATTGGATGGAATCACGAACCCGGTCCGCCACGACATATTCGACCTGCTGTAGCAACGCTCGGTCGCGGATCCCCATGACGTTCCGCATCACTACCCCTCCGCCTGGCTCCCCAACGGGGTACAGCGTCGAAGGAAAGTCTGGGAACGACGTATCGAAAGGCTCCGTGCCGGCCGTCATAGGGTGTCGGTAGAGATACCGAGTTCAGCGAAAGCGAGAACCTGGAACTGCTCTGGAGAAATCTTCTTCGTCGCCAGGAGAACAGCCAGCTCGACGTCGCGCCGAGATGCCTCACGGCCCTCGTGGGCATCGCTCCCGAAATTGCTCGCCACCCGCCGCGCGGTGGGCTCATCGACGCCCTCGAAGAGGTCCGGGTAAAGCGCTTGAACGTCATAGCCAGCGGTCATTGGAAGCCCTTTCGACAATTCTTCCCATTTTACATGATTTAGCCGAAAACGTCTAGAGTTAGCTTTCGGTAATTATGATTCCGGCAATGAGTTTTGGACAGGTGGGGCGATCGCCGTTTCCGCTAAATGCCGGCATTCTGTGATCGCTCCATGTGTGACTGTTGGCGCTTCGTGGCGGCGTTCTGTGATCGCTATGTGGCGCTATCGAACCTCAGGTGCTTCCTAATCAGGCAGGAGACCCAGGGCGCGCGCCCGCCGATAGAAGGTTGCTCGGGACATTCCGAGGTTCCGTGCGACTTCGGCGGCTGGCTCACCGCTGTCTATGAGGCTGCGAGCGTTGCGTATTCGACTGTCGGTGATGATCCGCGGGCGACCGCCCAAATTTTTGCCGGCATTGCGGCGTTTCGCGATCGAGTCGAGTACGCGCTCTCGCTTGATTTCATGTTCCATCTGACCGAGTGCGGCCATGATCGTGAACAGCATGGAACCCATGGGTGTTGCCGTGTCGACGTCGCCGCCGCCCAGGTTCAGTACGCGGAGGCCGGCGCCGCGGCCGCGGAGTTCTTCAGCGAAGGCAAGCATGTTCTGTGTCGATCGCCCCAGCCGGTCCAGAGTCGTGATGACGAGAGTATCGCCCACCTTGAGGGCGTCGAGTGCGCGGTCGAAGTTCGGCCGTGAGGCGCGAGCACCGGAAACGCCGTTGTCGACGTAGAGGTCATCACGCCGGACACCAGCGGCCAGAAGGTCCAACCTTTTGCCGGTCGGTGGATTGCTGGCGCGTTGATACGCGCGCGTAGCCGATCAGTTTCGTCACGATGCTCCTGGGTGTCTCATAACTAACGGTTAGTGTCGCGATTCAAGCAGGAGGTTACGCGACGTAGTTAAGAGACTCGCCGAGCCCCATAATTCCGCCAGTGTTGATGGGGTCTAAATGACGCTCGTGAGACGTCTCATATCCCTAGGGTTTCGAGACGCTTCGAACAGAATCCGTCCATGTCGTGCGAATCGCTGGGTTTGTGTATGCAGAGGTGCATTAGCAGCCGGCCTAATTTCCCTGAATTAGGTCGACGAGGTCCTGGGCGCTCTCATCTGGCGCAAGAGCGATTTGCACCTGGTCACCCGTCGAGACGTCCATGACGCGGACCGCCGCTTGCAACTTGTCCCCGATCTTTATGAGTAGGCGTGCCGAGTCCCCTGCCCCGACGGCCTCTTCCGTGAGCTCCTGCCAAACTTTCGCGCCGTCATCGTTGAACGTCACGTCGACCGCGCTCTGCCCGTTCTCCGCGACACTGGAATTCTTGACGCCGGCTTCTTGGAATGTGGAGGGAAGCAGCACGCTGTCGCCGTTGACCAACACGCACTGAGAGTCCGACCCCGCAGTGCAGGTGTCCGAGACCGCCATATCGATAGTTCCCCCTGTCCCCGACGATGCCTCGTCGGCACCAGCGGAAGACGAGCAGGCGCTAAGCGCAAGCAGTACAAGTGCGGCCAAGGTGAGCCTTGATGTTCGGAAAGACATGATCGTCCGTTCTCTGGGTGGGATTCAATGGCCGACACAGCCCCCACTGCGACCGTAAGGCTCCGGGTAGCTAAGCGCCAGCATCTGCTAGTTCCCGCGGGCTGGCACGCCGCCCCACTTTGGGCCGCAGAGAATCTCGGGCCACATCGACCACAGCTACGATTCCTCGAGCTGGTGTCGACACCTCAGAACAACTTCCTCGCGTCTCGTAACTCACGTGTCTTGCTACCCATGGGCGGCTTCAAGGGGTCGTAGCAACACCGTATGAGTGAGGTGTTGGTGATGGCGTCGAGAGTGGTCATGAAGGATCGCGAGAACCTGTTCTGGGATCGGGTTCGCGAGGGCATGTCGGCGGCGGCCGCATGTGAATCTATGGGAGTGAATCGCAAACAGGGATACCGGTGGATCAAGGCCGCCGGCGGACGAATACCCGTCCCGGCCGTGGCGTCGTCAGGGCACTACTTGGGCCAGGAAGAGCGTCTGCGCATCGCGGATCTGCGGCTGGGCGGCGCCGGCGTTCGCGCGATCGCACGGGATCTGGGGCGCTCCGCGTCGACCATCAGCCGGGAGCTGCGCCGCAACTCCCACCCGACGACGCGCAGCTACCGGCCCTATGCCGCGCAGAAACGCTGCGTGATCCGAGCGGGCCGGCCCAAGCCGAGCAAGCTCGACGACCGGCTGCTCGCTGCTGTCGTCGAGGAGCGGTTGCGGAAGAACTGGAGCCCGCAGCAGATCAGCGACGACCTCGCGGTCGTGTTCGCCGACCAGGCCGAGCTGCAGGTCTCGCACGAGTCGATCTATCAAAGCCTCTACGTTCAGAGCCGCGGTTACGTCGGAGTGCGCCTGCACCGGCACCTGCGACGGGGCCGATCCGCCCGGAAACCACGGGGCACACAGCTGAACGCGCCGGGCAAGATCCGCGACAAGGTGATGCTGAGCGAACGGCCCAAAGAGGCCAACGACCGGAAGGTCGCCGGTCATTGGGAGGGCGATCTGATCGTCGGATCCGCCTCCGGATCGGCAATCGCGACTCTCGTTGAACGCACGAGCCGGTTCGTCGTCTTGGTGCATCTGCCCAATGGCCACAGCTCCGGCGCACTCCACGACGGACTCATCAATGCACTGGACGGTCTGCCGGTACTGCTGCGGCGCTCATTGACGTGGGATCAGGGAACCGAGCTGGCCCGGCAGGTGGACATCACCACAGCCACCGGCGTCCCGATCTACTTCTGTGATCCCGGTTCACCCTGGCAGCGTGGCTCGAACGAGAACACCAACGGCTTACTGCGCCAGTACTTCCCGAAAGGAACCGATCTGAACGCCCACAGCGCTCAACGCCTCCTCGAAGTCGCCACTGAACTCAACCATCGGCCCCGCAAAACCCTCAAACGGAGCACCCCGGCCGACCTGCTCAGCGAGCTAGTCTCGAGGAAGGAATTAGCCCCTGTTGCTTCCACCGTTTGAAACCGCCCATGGGTTTCGAGACGGCGGAGGAGCGCCCGGCAGGGATCGCTCGATGAAGAGAACGCTGACGACTAGCGTGTGACCATGAGTGAGTATCGGCGCCCCGCGATCCCAGTAGGGATCTATCGCGACGAGCAGGGCATCCCTATCGATTACGGCAATCGTTGGGGAGGGCAGTCCCCACCCGAAGACGCTTATTCGCGTCTAACTCATCTCGAGCGCTTCGCGCCACTTCACGACGTCGCCCTCGCACTCGTCGAGTGGTTGCGGAGCACTTTCGACGTTGACGTCGAGAAATCATTGAACGCCGCTGCCGACCTTTTTCTCCAGCCGCGAGATGTTGTTCAAGTAGTAAGGATCGTGCCACGGGAGCATGCAGCGGCCCCGCTCACCTTTGTCCTCTCGCGGTTTCCAGGTGTATTTCTCCACGCGGGTTCCCTACACGATTTCCATTTCCCCGCGTGCGGCTGCGACGCATGTGACGACAACGTCACGGAACTGATAGATCAGCTCGAATGGACCGTGCGTACCGTGGTGTCCGGGGGCTACTCAGAGAGCTTCGCGCCAGTGTCGGGCGATTGGATCGCATATCGGCTCGATGATTTGGGCGGTGGGATGCAAGCCGGGCGCACAAGCACCCAGGAGCTCCCCAACGAGCGGGTGGTGGCTGCGCGAACTGCGATACCGGCTTCGGGCCAGTGGAACTCCTGGCCATTACGCCCCCAACGCGATGCCAACGCCGTCCCCTGACGCGCGAACCCAACGCATCGACGAAGGTAGCTCTGGCGAAACCCTTGGGATGTGGGGTCACCCCGCGGCCCTCGGAACTCACCGACCAATGTGTGATTAGTCTCGTAACCAAGGTGCCTCATAACCCATGCGATCGAAAATGGTTCCAGCCCTGACCGCGACACCGAGCGATCAAAGAGCACCGCGCTACACCACCACCAGGGCTTGACCTTACAGGGCGGAAATCGCGAACGAATTTCCCGATGTAGTGCAAAATTAGCTCGTGCCACGTCACTTTCGAATTTTCGCAGCGTCACCCTCAGATGTCGCTGCAGAACGACTAGCGGTATTTGAAGTCATTAGTAGGCTTCCTTATGATCCCCTTCTTCGCGGCCAGATCACGCTCGAGCTCGTGTCTTGGGATGGGCCGTTCGCAGCGATTCCGCTCTTGGCTTCGATGGACCCCCAAGCGGCAATAACCGCAGGGCTCCCGAAACCTAGCGAATGTGATTTTGTGGTGGTGATCATAGGAAGACGGCTTGGGACACATCTAGGCACGGAATATGCCAAAGATGACGGTCGCCTGGTTACCGGTACCGAGTGGGAATATGAGGACGCCCTCGAAGGTAATCATGCAAATGGAACACCGGAAGTGCTTGTTTATCGTCGCTCAGGCTCGTTCAACGTTGATGTGAGTGACACTGCGCAGGTCCGCATCGTCAAGAAACAGTTCAAGCTGGTCCAAAATTTCTTCGTTCGGATGCGCTCCGAGAAACAGGGCTACAACGATTACAGCGACCCTGAGGATTTCGCTACGCAACTGACAGGCCACCTGAAGGAATTGATCAAAAGAGCGAACGTTGCGCCGCCGTCACCTGAGGAGTTGATAAAGAGCGCGCTTCGAAACGAACTGCCGCTTGATGGGATCAACTTCGAGGACATTGAAGCATTCTCTTTTGATATAACTTCAGAGCCGAATCTGCGGGGTCAAGTTGCTGATCGAATAACCGCTGCGGTCAACAACAACACAATGACTGTCAGAGCAGACCGTCTTGTTTCCATGGCGAGAAAGCTCATGAAGGATCAGACAAGAACCGTGGCAAAAGCTGGCGTAAGACTCGCGCTTGCGCTGATCAACCGAGACGACCTCGACGTGGGTGCACTTTCTGAGGCTGCGGTCCATGAGCACAAGGAAGTGAAAGCACTTGTAATAGCGTCACTGGAGCCCTTCAGCGGAAAGCCCGTGTTAGAAGTGCTCAGTCACATCGGCAGTGAACTCTCGTACTGGAAGCCCGTACAGGCCATGACTGTTCTTGTTGAGCGAGAGAGCATCAGGCTCAATGCCGCGGAGAGGGAAGTATCAATCAGAGTGTTAGATTCGCTGCTCAGTAATCCCGAGCAGTCCACCACTCAACGCCGTCTGATGGAGGCCGCCAGGGAACGCATTTCTACCAGATAGAGACTAATCGACCGATTGCCGCAATCGCGTTCGAGACCATCATGAATACGCCAGCCCCGACGGCTGCATGACTAAAAACAGACACCTCACCATGCAGCAGATCCGTTGGGCCGTGCGGGATGGCGGCACTGCCCAGGTCGGTTCGAGTTCCTCCCACAGTTTTCGTTTTCCAGTACGCCTACGGTGGCGCAAGATTTTACGAATGGACGCGATTAACCGGCGTCGAGAGCCCGCAAACGACCTACCCATGAGACGCCTCGTAACCCATGGGTTACAAGACGCTGACTACCGTTCTGAGCTAGCGACGGCAACCAGGTCGATGCGCCAAATAGTGATCAAAGAATGCCGCCACAAAGCACCCAAAGTCACACCGGAATGACGCGGCCAATCCGCGTCCGATAGACCCGTCCGAAATAGGTTCCGGTGAACGGGCGGCGGTTTCAAGCGGTGGAAGCAACAGGGGCTAATTCCTTCCTCGAGACTAGCTCGCTGAGCAGGTCGGCCGGGGTGTTGCGTTTGAGGGTTTTGCGGGGTCGTTCGTTGAGTTCGGTGGCGACTTCGCACCGCCGGCTGCTCGCTAGAGTTGGCCGATGACCAACGTGCGATACCCGCGTGCTCTCTCACCTGGCGATCAGATTTCTGTACCAGCCCCTTCAATGGGGGTTCCAGCGGACCTGCACCCAAGACTCGACCGAGGGGCGCACGACCTCGAAGCACGGGGCTTCACCGTGGTCGTAGGGGAATTCGCTCGGCGTGACGGTCTCGTACCCGCTCCAGCCGCCGAACGGCGATCGGAGTTAAGCGCTGCGTTCGCCGGCCCGGCCCGTGCGATCCTTCCTCCGTGGGGCGGCGAGCTGGCGGTAGAGCTCGTAGAGGAACTTGACTGGTCGGCACTCGCTGCCGACCCCAAATGGTTCGTCGGCTGGTCAGACATTGCCACGCTGCTCATGCCACTCACCATCACAACAGGTGTTGCAACCATCCACGGAGCAAACCTGATGGACGAGCCGTGGGAGTTGCCAAAGGAATTCCGACGGTGGACCGAAGTGGCGTCCATGTCAGTGGGGACGTCCTTCACACAGTCCTCGGCGCCGCGACGGAGGTCACGGCCGTGGGGCGCTTGGGCGGATGAGCCGCTCACCCGCGATGCAGCCTACGAAGCGATAACTACCTGGCGAACGCTGGGCAACGACCGAACCACGCGAATGCGTGGTCGCCTCATCGGCGGGTGTCTGGAAACTGTCCCTCTGCTCGCAGGCTCACCTTTCGGTGACGTTTCTGGCTTTGCAGAGCGCCATGCCCCCGAGGGCGTAATCGTTTACCTTGAAGTGGCGGGTGCAGAAGCTTCGACCGTGCTGCGCATGCTCTGGTCGTTGCGTTTAGCCGGGTGGTTCACATACGCCAAAGGAGTTCTAATTGGACGCACGACCGCCCCTGCAGTTGACGGTCTCACTCAACGCGACGCGGTAGAGAGAGCGCTAGGGGATCTGGGCATTCCCGTCATCGTAGATTTTGACATTGGCCATCAGCCGCCGCAGATGCCCCTTGTCAACGGTGCCCTTGCGGAGATCGAGCTGATCGAAGGACGCGGCCGAATCACCCAGCACCTCGTGCCATAGCCCGCTGTCGCCGTCACTGGGAGTCACACTCCAATGTGTCTTGCAACCGTTGTGACTCACATCCCATGGGCGGTTTCAAGCGGTGGAAGCAACAGGGGCTAATTCCTTCCTCGAGACTAGCTCGCTGAGCAGGTCGGCCGGAGTGTTGCGTTTGAGGGTTTTGCGGGGTCGTTCGTTGAGTTCGGTGGCGACTTCGAGGAGGTGTTGAGCGCTGTGTGCGTTCAGATCGGTTCCTTTCGGGAAGTACTGGCGCAGTAAGCCGTTGGTGTTCTCGTTCGAGCCACGCTGCCAGGGTGAACCGGGATCACAGAAGTAGATCGGGACGCCGGTGGCTGTGGTGATGTCCACCTGCCGGGCCAGCTCGGTTCCCTGATCCCACGTCAACGAGCGCCGCAGCAGCACGGGTAGGCCGTCTAGGGCGTCGATGAGGCCGTCGTGGAGTGGGGGCCCGATGATCGCCGGGTTTCACGCCCACGTGTGAACGGTCGACGGCTTGTGGAAGGCAACCGATGGGCACCTTCCTGAGCACGTTTCTCGTAGATTCCGCGGAACTTCCGGAGCTACCCGATCGTGTTCGTTCGGCCGGGCCGGTGCCGCTTTCGTCGCCATCGCCTGTCGGCGATCTTGCCGCAGACAGCATCGTAGCGACCAAGTTCATGGCCTCGCTGCTGCACTTTGTCCGCACGGGAGCGCGGGACCCGAAGGACCCCACTTCGTGCATGGTGAAAACGCTGCTGCGGCCCCTGACCGGCTCACCCGGGTCTGCACCGGTTTCCCCGATCAGTGGAGACGGAGCCACACGCTCCATGGACTGTCGGCGGTCTGTTAGCGTAACCATTGTACCGCTGTGTTCACCATGCTTGAGGGAAAGTCATCTTGGCAATCATCAACGAGCCCTATCCGGGCCGGACGACTTTTCTCCGCCTCCGACCCTCGCCATTCTCGCTGCCGGCGGGGCGCTGGCCCTCAGCGGCTGCAGCGGGGGTCGCGGCGCAGATTCCGAGACCACCGACGCACGACTGCTCGACTATTCCGGAATCGCAGCAATGAACGTCGACATGGGTGAATCCATGAGTGGTTTGCGCTTCGGCAGATCAGTCCACCTGACGGTCACACTCGAACCCGGCTACGTCATCGACGACGCGAATGCCCTGGTGGACTGGCTGATTCGAACCGGCTGGTCGGTCAACCACGACAAAATCAACGGCGGCGTCATGATGACCATTCGGGACGCGGAAGGCGTGCCCGTCGCCAGGGACTACTGGCGGACCGCCATGAACCGGTTCGGGCTGCCTGATTCGGCGACGTCCGAGTTCAAAAAGGCCAACTACGAAAAAAGGCGGAATCGTCGGTGCACGCGCACAAGAGCTTGAAAAGCTGATCGGTCCCTGGCCGGCGGATATCCCCGAGTTCACCGACGTCCTGATCGTCACGGGGTGAGTTGATGAGAGCACCGAGAATGCAAAAGCATTTCCGCCCAGTGGCACTCGCCACTCTGGCCGTTGTTGGCGCACTGCTCCTAAGCGGCTGCAGCGGAGGTCGCGGCGCCGACGCCGAAACCACCCAGACACGCCTGCTCACCTACCCCGGCATCGCCGCCTCGCGGGTCGTCGTAGGGGACTCGATGAGCGGCTTCACCGTGAGCCGATACGTTTCCCTCTCGGTCACGCTCAAGCCTGGCTTCGTGGTCGGTGACGCCGACGCGCTCGCTGACTGGCTGTTCCGAACCGCTTGGTCGGTCAACGACAAGAAACTCGACGGGGCACTGGTCAGCGTTCAGGCGGCGAATGGCGATCCGGTCGCGTGGGACTACTGGCCCGCTGCCCTGGAACAATTCGGGCTACCGCAGTCGGACGACCCGGCGGCCAGCCGGTCCGATTACGAGGTGACCGGGATCGTCGACGCCACCGCGGAGGAACTCGAGAGTGTGATCGGGCCCTGGCCGGCGGACATCCCCGAGCCCACCGACGACCTGATCGTGACGGGCTGAGACGATGAGTGCACCGAAAATGCAAAGGCGCTCCGGCTTACGGAACGCTATTTAGGCCTATGAACGTGGCAGCAGGAAAAGAGACGACGAATCCGTCGTCCGCCTGCTCAGGAGCCCTGGCTACCAGGGCGCCACTGTAGTCGCCCCATCCAACGGTCCCCGGCCAGCTAGCCAGGCCATGACTAATTGCCGCTCACGGGAAGTGCCGATCCGGTCGGCCGCGGTGGCGAGCAACACTCACGGTTGCTAACGTTCGTGGACGGATCTCAGTATCGCCACCGCCTTGGGCTTGGTTTTCACCTCCCTGCCTGCGCTGTCGTATGGCGCAGCAAAGAATCATCAAAGCACTCGTACCGCAACCCCCTCGACGCTTCATCCGTTTGACCGTCTCCGCCGCGCCCATCGCCTTATGGGCGCGACGGTCCCCCGTGCCCGGTCAAGGTTCCTCCTACGGACTCATTCTTGAATCGTCTGACCTTGTCCAACCACCGAGCACAGCGTCGAGGATCTTCGCCGTCACGGGGTCGACCAGGTCGGCCGTGACAACGTAGCTGTTTCGAGTGGTCTGCTCGTTCGCATGGCCGAGCAGTCGAGATGCTCTCGTGATACCGGCGGCCCGCTCGATGAGCGTTGCAGCGGTGCGTCGGTAGATATACGTGGTGTACTCCTCGACATCGACTCCCAGTTTGACTAGGTTTACGCGCTCGTCGGCAATGAACGAACAGAGCAAACGCTCGTAATTGCTGACGCTCAGTGTACGGCCGGACTAGGTGGCGAACAGTGACGCCTCGGGGTCAGGTTCGGCGAGGGCCAGTCGGCGGCGAACGGCCGCTGCGGCCATCGATGGGAGAGCGATGCTGCGCCGTTGTCGGGAGCGCTTCGGAGAGTCTTTGCGATGGATCCCTTCCGCCTTCGTGCTGACAATGGTTCCGTTGACGATGAGGGTCGGAGGCAGGGTCGTCATGTACACGTCGCAGCGACGCAGGCCGAGGCATTCTCCGATCCTTATCGAGGTGCCCAACATGATTTCCATGCCGTCGATCAAGATCCGGTAGTTGGGCCGCGGACCATCCTCCCGCGTGATTCTCCACTGCTGCATGAGTTTGCGGATGCTGGCGATTTGCACCGTGGTGAGTGTCGACTCCTTCTTCAGCGTTGTCGGCAAGCGCTGAACGTCGCGCACAGGATTAGCACCCATCGCGTGGTCGCGCACGGCGTAGCCACAGATGAGACTCAACACCGCGCGCGCGTGACGTGCCTTCGAGATCGATTCCTCCTCCAGAATTTCTTGGACAATGCGGTCGCAGCGCCCGACGGTGAGTCGGTCAAGCTGGACTCCCCCGCACCGCGGCAGGATAACCAGTCGCGCTGTCGTCTCATACGATTCATAGGTCGAGTCGGAATTTGTCAAGGTGAATGAGGCCAGCGTGAGTTTAGGCGGCTAGTTTCGGTTCGGCCTCCGCGACTGCGAGTTCGGCGGGTTGGTTGATCCAGGCTGGTCCGGGCAGGGCGAGGATCTTTGGTGTGGCGCTGTTGCTGAAGCGTTCTGGGTTCTGCGCGCGGGCTTTGGCTAGGACCTTGGCGCGTTCGATGGTGCGGCCCGCGGCAAGTCCGTAGTGAACGTCGGCGGGAGTGTTCAAGCCGATGCCGGTGTGGTGGTGGGTGTGGTTGTAGTCCTCGACGAAACGGCTCATGAACAGGCGTGCTTCGCCGAGGGTGCCAAAGCGTTCCGGGAACACCGACGCGAACTTCAACGTCTTGAACCACGCCTCGGAGTACGGGTTGTCGTTGCTGACCCGAGGCCGCGAATGCGACTTCGTGACCTCCAGATCGGAGAGCAAAGCGGCCACGGTCTTCGATGTCATCGACGTGCCCCGGTCCGCGTGAACGACGTGCAGAACGCCGTGGATACCGAAGGTCTCCTTCATCATCTCCAGCGCAAGCTCACCTGATTCTGAGGCGTGAACGTAGGCGCCGACGATGTAGCGGGAGTAAATATCGATCATCACGTAGCAGTCGAAGTAGCGGCCCTTGACGGGCCAGGCGGCGGCGTCCCTTGACGAGCTTGTTCGCGGCCAACACCCGGTAAATCGTGGAGATCGACGCCAAATACACGCCCTGATCCAGCAGTCGGGCATAGATCTGGATCGGCGCCAGATCGACCAACTCGGGCGACGTGACCAACGTCAAGATCTGGGCCCGCTCAGTCGCGCTGAGCTTGTTCACCGGCACCACGACTACGCGTCGAGTCGGGGTTTGCACGAGTGTTCGTGTCGCGGTCGCCCGGGAAACTCCGGTCAGGCGCGCTGCGGTGCGGGTCGGAATGGTCGCGGCGGTGAGGTCGCGGTAGACGGCCATCAGGATTTCGCGTGCGGGGGTTCGTCCCGCGAGCTCTTGGACAACTGCTCCAAGAGCTCGTGTGCTTTTCCCATGATCGTCAGCGCCACTTCCGTGGTCGCTAACCGCTGCTCAGCCTGCGACAGCTGCCGGCGCAGCTTGGCGATCTCGGCTTGCTCTGCGCTCAACCGGCCGATCTTCTCGCCGGGCTGTTTGCCCTCGAGGACTCCCGCGTCGCGCAGCTTTCGCCACTCGGTGATCTGCGAGGAATAGATGCCCTGCTCCCGCAAATACGCGCTGCCCTCGTTGCGGGTGATGGCGTCGCCATACGCGGCCAAATGCTCAAGCTTCTGCGCCGGCGTGTACGACCGGCGGGGCGTGGGACCACCGGACCTGGGGCCGGGACTGCTGTTACTCATGGAACTATCGTCGCGCACGACGATCACGATGGGCTGGACATGATCGGGGACTTCCTGGTTCTCGCCCTACATCAAACGGCGAACTTGCTCTGAGCTGCTGGCCTCACCTAACCCTGACACGTAGGGGTGCCGCTCCGGTCGCGAGCTGGTAGACGTACTGCTGCGGGCGCATGACCCTTTGGCCGTCGCCTTCCTTGGTCCAGAATCGGCCGTAGCCGTCATCGGCTATTGCGCCGGTCCAGATCCAGCAGTCATCGGTGGCGGGGCATTTGACGACGTGGGACCAGAACCGTTCGGGCTCTGTAGCTTTCAGTTCTCCCCGTCATGGCCTGGGTCTAAGCCGTCTCTTTCACTTCATCGAACCAACACACGACGCCATTCGCAGCTTGGGCCTTGCCGACCAGGTCGGCCGTCTCCGAGGCGGAGGCCGCCGCAATTTTGAGAAGAAGCGTTACCTGCTCGCTGGCACCGGCGACCGTAGCGGGAACACCGTAGAGACTGTGTCCGTCTGTGCCATTGCAATGGGTGCCCTCGACTGTATCCCTGTGCCAGGTCGCCAAGTGTGTGTAAACCTGAGCAAGCGACTGCTGTGCGACTTGAAGGACTCCCAGCAGCTCGTACGAATCAGAGGGGCGCGGCACGGTTCGCGTGGCATGTGCAAGCGACCGGGCGACCTCGGCCAGCTCATCCGCAATCTCGATCTGTGAGCCGTCTTCGTTAGCTGACATTGAGTCTCCTGGTCGATAGTTCTAATGGGTGATCTGGTGCACGCGCTGATATGAGACGCCAAGCACTTCGCCGATATCGCGGATCGTGTAGCCGTCCGTCTCTTGGCGGCGCGCGACAGCGCGCCGGAGCCGCCCGCGGAACAGTATTTATCCGGACACAGAGGTATCCGTTCCTCGGGCTAGGCGCTCTGTCTGAGCGTGATACTTGGCATGGCGCTCCGCTGTTTCAATGATGATCGACCAAGGCGAGCCGTCACGCCTCGATAACATCGCCGCGTTTTGCCAGACGTATAGCCACAGGCCGCACATGGCCTCGTCGACCGCGGCCGGGGACTTCAGGTAGTGATTGCAGATCGCAAACGTCGGAACACTCAACTGATCGTAAATCAGGCCGAACGCAGCCTGACTGCCCGAAGCCATACTCAGCATCAGCTTCTGTTGATCGGATACCCCGGTCAATGGCGTCACCACACTATTCCGCTTCGAACGCCCACATTGCACATCACTGCGCTACACAGAGAACCTCCGCTGCTGGAATGCGTCGGCTCACGGCAGCCGAGAAGCAAAAGGTTGTGACCGGTCGATCTACACCCGACGCCGGTTGAGGTGCCAGGCCCGTAGCACGCGCCGCCGGCCCGTTCCGGCCCCACTCTTGCCGTAAAAACCACGCCCTTTAGAGGGACGTGACCCGACTGCAGCTGAATTACCGTCGACATGAACGCTGCAGTATTTCCTCCTGCTGGATACAAAACCGAATTCCCCCAGTTTCCCCTGACGCTGCCGGTATTTACCGACGGTGCACCGATGCGTGCACTGCCCTGCACACAACTCACCGTACTCCTGGGCCCATTGAGAGCCCTTCCGATCGAGACTGACGTCAACATCAACGGCGATCAGCTCGTCGATGTCGACCAGAGCAACAACTGGCATCTCGATTCAGGTATCCCGGCCGACGAACAGACTGGCGAGGCCACCTATGCCAGCGACGACCTCGACCGCAACCATCTCGTCCGTCGCCAGGACCCGGTCTGGGGCGGCGCCGCAAACAACCAGGCAAGCTAGGGCCGACACCTTCGCCTACACGAAAGCCGCCCCGCAATCCGGTCATTCAACCAGTCGAAATCGGCGGCAATCCCCCGCCACTTGAACCCTCCCGGAGGCTCCAGAGGCCCACCATGAATATCGCCAGCCTCACCGGACTCGACCTGGCCGATCTGTCCAATCTGTCCGAAGCGGACGCCTGGGAGCAAGTTGCGAACGCTCAATACTCAAAACGAGGCGGCAAGCTAGGCGCGCCGTGACCGTCGAGAACTGCGCACCGCTGATGGAGCGCAGCCAGGATTTGACAGAGCGTCGCGTCAGGGTGTCAGCTATGGGCAAGCGCGGGTTTGAGTAAGAAGACACTCGCGTGCAGGAGCGCTCATGAAGCTACACAGCCACGTCGTCCTAAGCCACGTCGCCCAATGACCATCATTGCCACTCCGCGCCAGGTTTTTGACCTGGTCGACTCTTTGCTTTCGGACACGTGGCCCGTTCTTGACCAGGACGCCGTTGCTCTCCTCGAGAGGCACTCCTGCGACGTGCTCCTCGCGCATCGGAACCGGGAGCGCGCGGTTCGGGTAGGGCGTTGGCACTGCCCCGAGCTGGACGTGTGGGGTGCGTGGACGGCATGTCCCCCGCACGGGATCGGGCTCAGCGTTTACCTCCTAGATACCACCGCAACGGGCCCAACTATCTCGCCAGGCTACGGCGCCCTCATCAACGAGTTCACCACTCGGCTGGGAGCACCGGAGATCATCGACCGCAATCCCCGCAGCCCGCACACGATGTGGAGTCGAAACCACCTCGCCGTAAGCGTGGACTCATACGCCCAAGAACAACAGTGCCCCCAAATCAAACTATCCATCCAACCAGTTGCAACAGCCCTCCCCCACGAAGTCAACAACGCACCCCACCACCTCGATAACCACCACAGCCACGGCAATTGAAGGCTCGGGATGGATTCGACCCCAGCCAGTGGACATCTACCGGGGTGCCTATTTCCGTGGAAGCCGCTCAGGCCCGGGTACGCCGCCGTTAGCTCTCTTTTACATTGGGGCTGCGGCATCAGCTTTCATCTGGGTGCCCTAGATAGAAGATTCTCTGCAGGCTGGAGTCGTCGGCCGTGGGCTGGCGGCTACAGCTCGGTAGGGTATCGGCCTGCCAGCCGGACAAGCCCAGTGTCCTGTGGGATGTGCACCTCGACGTAGATAACGAAGTCGCAGCCCGACGCATTACTCTCAGTCCATGCCACGACCCGCTCCGGCGTCGCCTTCAAGTCCGCGACAAGAACGTTGCCGACCGACGTGCCGGCCGCAAGGCAAGCAACCCTGGACTTTTAGTTCAGGCGAGGGCGCTCAAGCGAACCTTTCAATCGTTCCATCTATAACGAGAGCCCGTGATGCACGACACCATCAGCGATGTCATGCAGCTTCGAACTGCTGGCGCGCGCGTAGGTGCGGAGCAAGGAGAAGGCTGCATCAATGGACACCCCGTGGCGCTGCGCCAAAACACCTTTAGCTTGCTCGATGAGTATCCTGCTCTTCAGCGCTTGCTGTAATTGACCGTTCACCGTGCCTTGATTGCGGATGGTTTGCTGCTGGACGAGGCTGATCGTCGCCACTTGAGCCAAGGCCAACGCCAACGCTGCGTCCTGGTCGCTGAACGGTTCGCGGGCGGAACTAAAGAGGTCAAGGCTCCCGAAAGTGTGACCGCGCAGGCGCAAGGGGAAAACATGCGCGGCATCGAATCCCTGCGACAGGGCAATCGCAACAAACTGAGGCCACCGTCCGGATTCTTCGGAGAGATCAGAAACCTCTACAGGTTCCCCGGAAGCGAAGCAGTCCAGACATGGGCCTTGATTGTAACCAAGCTGAGCCTCTTCGACCTCGCTCGTACGCTCGTTCGAAGACGCCACAACGTGAAGAACACCACCGCTATCGGCTAAGAGAATTCCGGCGTCTGTCGCCGGCGTGAATTCGGTGCTGGCCTGGACGAGGATGTCCATGGTGTCGACGACGTCGCGGCCCGCACATACTGAGTCAGCGAGGAGCACAAAAACGTCTGCAAGATCAACTTCGCGTTGTGAAGACGCCATGCATCCAGAGAGTATAGTGCGATCACGCCGGCCGTAAAGGGGTTGCGCTCCACAGCCAAAGGCCCTATGTGGATCATCGAACTGTGCTGCTGGTTCAGACTGGCTCATCGAGCTGAGCAGTCCCGTTCGTCAGCCCAGCGATCCACGACTGAACAGCCGCAGTCCCCACCAGCACGCCCCTGTCCTCACCGAGCCCGTTCACGGGCAACCCGTTGAGGGTCCTATCTGACCGGTATCAGAACTCAATCGCTAGACGATCGTGCAACAGCCTTGAGCGATCCAAGAGACGTCGACGGTCCGTGATCTGCAGCGATCATCCCTATCGACGTCACTTCTTTCGGCGTACTTCCCGCGCCTCACCGTTAGAATCCGGTCTTCGGGCTTGCCGGATGTACAGGTCAGGTCTAGCTAACCACTACGTTCACGGATGCTGCCGAAGACCACGGATGCAACTGCACTGACACGGTCCCGCCCCAAGAAGCGGTACGAGAAATGGTCACCTGCCAGTCGATTAACGGTCGTGTTCTGCTAGTCACTTTCGATGACGGCGCAGCACTCAGAGCCAGCGAAGGGGCCTTCACTTCAGGCGGTTCAGAGGACCAACGCTCTGTCACCTACGGGAATCGTTGGCTGGTTGTTGGATCGAACGAGTCCGATGTCACGGATCTTGCCGAGACGCTGGAATAAGGCCGTGACCAAGGAGTAAGTAGTAGGCGATGCCCCTCCCCGGCGGGGCATTCTCCGTCATGCCTGTCCGATAGGGGATCGTTCCGCGGCCACTGCCCCGTGCCTTACGCTGTGGGCCGGCGTGCGCTATTTCAACCCCGATGTTCTGCCGGTGGCAGGCTGAGCGCAGGACGAGCGGGCGCGGTTCTAACAGGACCGTCATGCCTTCCTGGTGATACTTCGCGCTTTCCTTGACCTCTCTTCGGGTGCCGTCCGAGACTAGGGTCGGGCCTTACAACCGAGTGGGGCAGAAAGCAGACACACCGTGACCGATGAGGCCCAAGAACAGTTCAAAAACTCTCCCAGTTGGGATAACCCTCAGGTGCATCAAGCGACCGGCGTTATCGTGGCGCAAACCAGCGCCTCCCCCAACGAGGCGCTAGGCCTCCTGATCGGGTATGCGGAATCGACGGATGCCTCTGTAGATCAAGTAGCGGCCGATATCCTCGCCTACAAGATCACGTTCACTTAAGCCCTCAACCGCCGATCTGCGGCCACCACAGGTAGGTGCTCTCTGCTTTCACCCCAGCGAGGAAGCCTCCGGGCAACTAAGGGCGCTATGCTCTCTCGAGCTCATCGGCCGCTGCCCGAAAAGCCTGAGCGAGGTTTCTGTGCTCGCCTTCCCCGGAAAGCTGAATCGTAAATTCTCTAGCCGAGTCGAACTCTCGGATCTCCTCACCCAACCAAATATTTCCTCCTCCCACGTCGAAACGCACCGAAGAACTCCCTGAGTTCCCATTCAGTGCGGAATTCCGGGTCACAACCACATCCAACTCCGCAAACCCAGGAAAACTGAACTGTGTTGTTCGGGGATAGTCATTACTCATGGAGAAAGCATGGCATCTTCAAACCATGCTCATAGGGCGGACCGCCTAACGGCCGCTCCGCCATGCCCCCGCGTGAGCAACGCCTGCACAGACCTACAGGTCGCCCTATCCGCCCGACAGACAATAGCCGTGCACAATCGTGACGAACGTCAGTCAGCGTTGCGGCTCATCGTCGCTCTCGCCGTCCTCGTCGTGTCGGGGTGGCTCATAATCGTCAGTGGTGCCTTGGGGTACTTCCTTGACGCCGGCTAGCCTCATCCACGAAGGCTCAGAGGAGTGACTGAAACGCCCGATAGGGGATGGGGCACCGGCCACGTTGACAGTGACGGGCGTGGCAGTATCAGGGCATGAGTGACGTGCCCCTTGCCCTTCCCGTTCTCTCCGGTGAGCGTGTCCGACTTCGCGAATGGCGCAAGTCCGACGTCGCTATCGTTCAAGAGGCGTCCCATGATCCCCTCATCCCGGTACTGACTACCGTCCCGGATACGGCAGGTGAACCCGAAGCGTTGGCTTTCATCGAGCGTCAGCACGACCGGCTTCGCGCGCGGGCCGGCTATGTCTTCGCAATCGCGGACCAAGACGACCGCGCGGTTGGGCACATCGGCCTCTTTTTCCGTGCTGGCGCGGGCGCACGTGCCAGCGTAGGTTATTGGATCGGGCCCTCCCAGCGTCGCCTGGGATACGCTGCGGATGCCCTCGCCACCCTGACGGCATGGGCGATTCAACTCGATGAATTCGATCGGGTGGAGCTGTACGTCGAGCCATGGAATGAAGGTTCCTGGCGAGCAGCGGAGCGTGCCGGATACGCACGTGAGGGTCTTCTGCGTGCATGGGAACGAGTAAATGGCCACCCTCGGGACATGTACATATACGCAAGGCTCACTGACCACGCCCGCAGTGCCGCTGATCTGTCGTCTCGATAGCCGATCAACTGGCGGACACTCCCGCAGCCCTCGCCCCGTTACGGACGTTCGCCTGGCGCTGCGCCACGGCGTCCGCCGCACGCACTTTGCGCGATTTGAACTCGCACTCGGACTCCCACGGGCGCTACCTTCTGACCACCGCCGACTTCTCAGTGACGTCTACAAGATCACTCGCGTTCCGTACCTGCTTGTCGCCTGCTCAGATCATCCCGGTCGTGTCGGTTCGCGTCTGTCGGCCTCCTCGTAGTGCTGGCGGCAGGTGGCGTGATTCCAGCACGTTTGAAGGCAGCAAGATATGGTGCGGTTGAGTCCCGGGCTCGGGAACGTAGAGCGTCCACGGTGCGCTGCAGTTCCACTTTCTTGTCGGTAGCTGGCTCGCTGACAGGCTGAATGATCGTGGTAAACATCAATCGCAGCCCTGTGAGATCCTGTTTCTCCATCGCGTCACGGGAGGCCCGATCATTGACCGCGCCCGTCACGTTGCGCCAGTCCATTTCGTAGCCGGCTTCCCGCGCCACCTGGGTCCACATAATGCGTTGGGTGCGCCCGTTGCCCTCGCGGAACGGGTGGAGGTAGTTCACTTGGTCATAGTGGTGGGCGAGTTTGTCGACGAATTTCTCTCGATCCAAGCCGCGCAAATAGTTATCGTCGGCGAGTTCTTGGAATGCGAACATGGCCCCCGTCTGCAGGCGGGATACCGGCATGAAGAATTCCGCGGTTGCGTCGCTGCCCTTCCGTATGTCGACCGTGCGCAGCTGGCCGGCCCAGTCGTAGACGTCCTGGAACAAGCGCTGATGAATCAACTGCAGGTGCCGCAGATCCGCCGTTACTTTCACCGGGCGCTCTACAAGCTCAACCGTGCGCGCAAGTCCGTAATCGGCCTCTGCCGCGTTGAGTACCGATTGAGAGGTAGCGCCGATGCGGTTTCGCAGCAGCCCTGTCGCGGGGTCTATATAAGGATCGGCGAAATCAGCCAACGTTGTGGCGAGTGCCGATACGAGCGATCAGCTCGTCAACATCGATCGACCCGCGCGCGTAATCGTCGGCATCTGCTCGAGTAGCTGCGGTGACCGTCAGCCCCTCCATGGCGGCACTGTGCACGGCATCCTCAACTGCGCGCTCACGTAGAGCATGTGCAACTGTTCTGCCGGTAGTCGACGTGCTCACGAGTACCTCCCTGGTAGCGCGTCAAGTCTACCAAATATGGCCGAGACCCGCTGATTTACTGGTAACCATCACCCTGATCGTCGTCTCGTACCTGTCACAGATCGTCGCCGCGATGACCGACGCCGGACTGACGGGACCTGCGGCGGATAGCGACTCGCCCATCGAAAGGAAGCCGACACCGGACGAATCGGATTCTCGCGCTCAATAGGGGACGTTGACGCACGCCAGCGTCGTAGGTGTGTGTGATGCTCGGCACAACTTGCATCGCCTCCATGGAAGGACTTGGCATGACAGCTCCGAACCTCTTTTTGATCTACGTCTCTGACGTGGAACGCGCAACGGTGTTCTACTCCGAACTTTTTAACATCGAGCCAGTGACGGTGACACCCCGATATGTCCCGTTTCAGGTAGCACCGGGCGTGTTGTTTGCGCTGTGGAGCGGTCGTGGCGAGACCGTGACGAGGCAGACACCGCGCAGTTCGGAATTGGGGCTGATGGTCTCGGTCGACGTTGACGACGTATTTGCGGAATGGAGCGCGAAGGGGGTGACAGTCATCGAGGAGCCCCACGACGACGTCTTCGGGCGGACTTTCGTGGTCACAGACCCGGACGGGAATCTGATACGCGTTTCCCCCGTTGACTGACCGGCTTAAAGGTCCGTTTGGGGATGCCGGTCGGTGGATTGCTGGCGCGTTGATACACGCGCGTAGCCGATCAGTTACGTCACGATGCTCCTGGGTGTCTCATAACTAACAGTTAGTGTCGCAATTTAAGCAGGAGGTTACGCGACGTAGTTATGAGACTCGCCGAGCCCCATAATTCCGCCAGTGTTGATGGGGCCTAAATGACGCTCGTGAGACGTCTCATATCCCTAGGGTTACGAGACAGTAAGACGACGAGCTCGTGCGCATGGCGCCCCGTCATCGGGCTTAATGTCGGGACAGTCAAACGAGTACCGTCACAATTTGGGAGTGTCGGAAGCGCCAGCCTCCGCGCGAGTACCCGTTGGAGGTCCGGCCCACGTGACTTTGAAGTCGTCTCAATGCGATCCTAGAAAATGATCCCCACGTGTGCGGCGATCCATCTGGCGCAGAGCCTGTCAGTGGCTCCGCCTACAGTGATGACATGAAGCTTCTCCTACTTTCCCGATTTCTCGGCGCTGTTCCAGATTTCCTCAGCACATTGAAATCAGACTCTCTCTCGGACATCCGTATCGCTTATATCAATGACGCAGCCAAGCCGCTCGGTGATGCTCCATTTGTTGAGCGGGAACGTCTTCAGCTTCAAAGTTTGGGATACACGCTCGTCCCGCTGACGATCGGAGACGGTACCGCTGCTGATTTTTCTGCCGCACTTGATACCGTCGATGCGGTCTATGTAGCCGGTGGTATGGCTGATTGTCTGATGGCCATTCTGCGCAGCACAGGCACTGACGAAGTCCTGATCGAGCGGGTCCGCGCAGGGCTGCCTTACATCGGAGCCAGCGCCGGCGCTATAATTACAGGGAAAAGCATTGATACAGCGATTGCACTCGACGGCCACACGGACGGAACGTCCTTGGATGATCTCAGCGGTCTCGGACTCGTGGATGCGGTGATTCTGCCTCATGCTGATGGTCAGCTGCCGCCGTACCCGCCGGAGGTAATCGCTGAGGTGGCTCGTCGGCTGGACGGAATGCTCGGACTGACGATGCTGCCGGATGACGCCGCCCTGCTTGTAGAAAACAAGGATGTGCGTATGGTTGCCTCTCCCGCCACTGCGTAGTCCTTTGTCCTATACAGCACCGTTTTCCTGCTGCTCACAGGGATGCTGGAGGGACAATGACCTTAATCAGCCCTGCCACAGTGAGCGTTCCCGTTGTAGGGCGAGAGTGCCCGGCAACGGGAACGGTAAAGAGCGGTTGTTCAGCGTCCGGTTCCGAGCTGTCGCTGGACAGTCCGATACACAGTCAAGCGAGCGACGTTGAACAGCTCGGCAATCTCTGCTGTCGAGTGAGTACCGGCGTTGTGCACCTCCACGAGAAGTTTCTGTTGAGTGTTCGACAGCTTCGGTTGTTTCCCACGGAGTCGCCCTTACGCTTTCGCGACTTGCATGCCTTCGCGCGTTCGGGCACGAATCAGATCGGATTCGAACTCGGCAACCATGGCGAGCACGTTAAACAGGAGTCGTCCGACAGGATCATTGGGGTCGTGGACGGATTTGCTGTGCAGTCTTCCGCTCACACCGCAAGCCTCCCACAGCGACGCACACGCCGGCACCGAGCCGAGCCGGACAGCCGCGGAGCCCTGTGGATCAAAACCACGCCCCGCCCAGCTGACGAGGAAAAAAGTGGATGGCCGTTGCATTGGCCGCGGCTGGGCGTCTCGAAACCCAAGCGTCTCGTATCCCATGGGACACGAGACGCAGGAAGTCGCCTGTTGACGTGACTAGAGCCACGTGACTTGTCGCGCATCTGGACCTGTCTCGCATCCGTAGGGTTACGAGACATTTCACGCCTCGTTTATTGCGCCTCGCGCATCGTCGTCTTAGGTACTCGGTTGCGCGAGTTTCCGTACTCGACTGCAGCCGCTCATCCCGTTCCTCCCGCCCTCTTCCACTCATGGCTAATTAGCAACTGCAACGCTCACTCCGTCCTTGTCACGGAAGGCAGATGTTCGACGGCGGAACGATAGCATGAGCCATCTATTCGATCGGGGGAGCACGATGCAAGACGGCTTCATGACTGACCCCACGCTGTTGGGTTCTCTAGACGGTCAGCAGTATCTCGTACTCCGACCCGCTAGCCACGTCGCCACGTTCTACGCGGCAGAGCAAGCGACGATGCGCAAATCACTTCCGAGTTCGATCACTCACCCGAATACGGGACACGTCACGCTGCGGGGGTTCTATGAGCCAAGCAGGGTGCACGAACTCAAGAGCACCCTGGAGGCATGGGCGAAGCGACAGGAACCGATTGAGGTGCGCGTCGATCGAGTCGACGGCTTCCCTACTCCGTTTCAGGTGCTCATCGCCCGGCTGCAACGGTCTGATTCCCTCATCGATGCCTACTCGAGCCTCACAACCAGGCTGGACGACGCCGACTTCTGCCGCATTGGCGAGCTCCCGCTCGAAGAATGGGTGTTCCACCTCTCACTCATCTACTGCAACAGCCTCAGCGAGGCCGATTGGAGGAAGACACACACCGAGAACCAGCGAAAGGTGGAGGATCACCCACACGAGATACTGACCCAAGCGGAGTTCGTCTGGTACGAGAATGGCGTCGAGCGCGCGGAGGTTCTGCCGTTCGGCGGCCCCGCCCCGCAAACATTCTGAGGAGGGGCCGCCGCACCCTCATCCTTCGAGCAAGGGTCATCGGGCCCTCGTCAAAAACAACGTCTCACGTTGGCTACTTCCCGTCTCAAGTTCCAAGCCGTGCCCGCCCGTCCAACGCGGCCGGGAAGTCTCAGCCGACGCAATCGACAGTTCCGCCTCTTGGGCCACACCTTCAAAGCACCACTGCTACCCGTACGACAAGCCGTTCTCGCTCTGGCTCACGGGGAGGACTGAGCGGCGAGCTTGATGTCCGTCTCCCCGTGAGGAGACCCGGGCACGGCCAGATCTAACCCCACCGCGCACCGTCAGGTGTGTGAGGCGTCTCGCAATCAAGCTGCCTCGTATCCCACGGGATACGAGACACACCAGATCGCTCCTGTGCACGCCATGAGCAGCAGGTGACTTGTCTCGTATCCAGACCAGTCTCGCATCCGTAGGGTTTCGAGACGGATTTTGATGGTTGCGACCGTACGCCTCGACGCTCACAGCTTTTGGCTGTCTCGCGATCGGTCAGCTCACGTCCTACCGTCTAAGCGCCGGTCGCGGCGCGCCATCATCCAGACGCCGTAGAACCCGGCAAAGACCAGGAGTGCGAACAGGGAGCTCATTCCCACAGATGCCCAAAAAGGGTAGAGCGCGCTTGCGAATGGGTTGTCCTCGGTCTCGCAGAAGATCTGTGTGGGGAAGGTTGACCGGTTGATGTGTGTGAGGTGACCGGCTGTGAGCCCAATGCACTGCGAGTAGACATCTTCAGAACTCGGAAATGTCAAGATGTACGGCCAGAGGGCAACTGCGACAAAACCCCCTCCGGTAAGCGCTGCGCCCACCCGTACAGCGTCGGGTCCATCGAGGACACGCCTGCGCCTCTTGATTTCGTGGTCAGTCACTCGTGCATCCTAGTCGCGGCCTTCACGATCGGAGCGTGGGTGAGACGTCGCATATCCCTAGGGATACGAGACACTGCACGGTGTGAATGGCGCCGGCTTGCATGTGCCACCCGGTGTATAGGATCAAGGCCACAATGAATCTTTCGTCCGTATCCCGCAAGCGTTTAGCCCAGAGGAGCGTAGATGCCCGAACACCCGGGAAACGACCAAGACGCAGCCAAGCTTTCATCCTTGGAGAAGGCCCAACGCATAGTTCAATCGTTAACAGGCGCTCTCTCCATAGTGCTCCTGTATACGATGACGTTTCCGATTCCTATGGCCGTCAACTGTGTCGTCCTCGTAGGTCTGGTCTGGGCGAGCCTTGTCCTAGATCGTCGCATTAGGGTACGTGGAGGCAAGGGCGGCAATTACGTCTGATCGGTGTGGTTGGTCTCGCAATCAAGGTGCCTCATATCCCATCGGTTGCGAGACGTAGGTGCGGCCGCATATGCCGCCGACGACGGAACAAGGGAGTGCCCAGCCGTGCGTGGCGAGAACCCAGATCGTGAGCAACTAGGCGTTCGTCTATCAGGCGGGCGCGTCCTTTCATCTCGGGCGACCGTTCAGAGACACTGTGACGAGCTGTCCCCGAGACCGAGGATACGAAAATGGTCCTACGTGTGTTTCGACACGGCGGCCCTGCTCGTTCAGGTCTCGCTGCACCGAGAATGATGCCTCGCTTACCTAGTGGTTCGAGGAGTCCTTCGTTTGGTATTCGATCTCGCGCAGGATCGCCCCTTCGTACTCTCCCGAGCGAACATGAAAGTGACTTCGGGGATGAAAGGGGCGAGCACCCAGCCAACGAACTCCTGCGTGACTGTCCGCCTCAAGAATTGCCGTCTCGGCGGAGCCAATCTCTTGGACGTCTCAATTTCCCACCCAACACCCTTTCACACGACGGTGGAAGGTGACATCGTCAGAGCTACGGACCAAATGTGTCCGCAGCTTGAGTTCCCGCAAACCGCACAAAAGGCGACTGGGACCCGACCGGGTTGAAGGTCGTCGGTGGACCACCTGTCACCCCGCAGTGCCTTAAGGAACGCCACACGATGCTCGACTGAAAGGTCCATCTGAAGGGGCGCGCACATCATGTCGAGCGTGTCAGGTGGCGCTGCGCCGTCATCTAAGTTCAGCGACACCAGGAGCCGATCAAGTAGCACACCGTTTATGGCGATTTGACTCGCCGGCACGGTGGTTGCCCTCCTCCGCGACAAGGCCTCCACTGTTGTGTGGACAAAGCTCAAGGAGTCCTCGCCAGTCATACCGTACACACTATGCCCCCTCCGAATGAGCCCGGGGACGGCCACCACACACCACACACCCCAGAGCGCAGGTTCCGGATCCTCAACCGGAGTAGCAGCCTGACAGACGGACGTCATGGAAGGGTCGGGTGTCTCCTAACCCAACTGCCTCACAAGCCATGGGATACGAGACGTCGGGAGATCGCCTTTTCAGGCGACGCGCGGCGGGGGACGTGTCTCGTATCCGGACATGCCTCGCATCCTTAGGGTTTCAAGACAGCAGGCGTCGAGGAGTGTCCGAGAGTTGCGACGGTTCGCGGACGGTCCGTTGATGGATTCAAACCATGCAACTGACTTCATTGCCGCCGAATCAGCGAAAGGAGCTGTGCATGCAGGGCTTGCAGACTAGCGGGTCGGCTGACGAACGCCCAGTAGCTCTTGACAAAGAGGCTGTTCGCGCAAAGGATCAGCGGCAGAATACCCGTTCATTTTTTCACTCCGAGTATGTTTTCGAAACTACCTCCTAGTAAGGGATTTTGATGAATAAGAAAGCAGCACTTTTGTTTGTGCCAGCGTTGGCTTTGGGCGTGGCCGTATTGACGAGTGGCCCCGCCGTTGCGGCCACAGGCGACGCGTCCTACCAGGGAACGCTCGATTCGATTAACGGAAGTAATGGCAGCGGTACGATTTCCATCCAGGTTTCCGGTGACCAAGCAACGGTTACCGAGACCGTCAGCGGACTGGCCGAGACCTTCGACGGTAAGCCGTATCCGCACGTGCAGCACATCCACATCGGAGCGCAGGGGGTATGCCCTACCACGGCAGCTGACACCGACGGAGATGGTGTGATCAGCACGACCGAAGGTCAACCGTCCTACGGAGAGATTGGTACGACGTTGTCCACCAGCGGTGACACGAGTCCGGCGGCCGGAACTGATCTGACGGTTGCCGGGATGGGTGCAAGCTTCACTTACAACCGCACCTTCACGTTGGATGCTGCCACCGCGGCTTCACTAGAGGCAGGCACGGCAGTCGTGGTGGTCCACGGTCTCGACCCGGCCACGTTGTCTCAAGCAGCACAGGACGCGCCAAGCGATTTGGTTCCGAGTCTGCCCCTGGCGGCTACGTCACCGGCTTTGTGCGGCGCCCTGAGTGCGTCGCAATCGAATATGCCTAATGGTGGCGTGGAAACCGGCGGTGGCAGCACTTCAAGCGGTGCTGACATTGGCCTTCTCGCCCTCGGTGCCGGGTTCCTGACCGCGGCAGGTGGCGCGCTTGTGGTTCGTCGACGTCTCGCCGCACGCGGCTGAGATCGGTTCGATCCCCGGTGACTATTCCGGCTGAAAAGCGTCGTCGCGGTAGCCGTCTGGCTACCGCGGCGGCGGTTCTGTGCGTCGCCGTCGGCTGCACGGCGACCGGTTTCGCCCTATGGGGCAACCCCCCTCCTCCACGACCACCAGCCTCGGCTGCCGTGGCGCCCCCCGCTCAGAAGCCCGTCTCCGTTACGCCCTCACCGGAGCCCATCCCCGTGCCACCGGCTCCGCAGGTTGACCCGGTTGTTGGCCCGATCATGACCGCCTCCGAGCCCACCCAGATCAACATCCCCGCAATTGACGTGGACTCTGTCCTGATGCAATTGGGACTGAATCCGGACGGCACGGTGCAGACGCCGTCGTTGGACGAAGCTTCTCCTGCCGGCTGGTACACCGGTTCGCCCACCCCCGGCACGATCGGACCCTCGATCATCTTGGGTCACGTCGACTCCAGAGTGCAGGGGCGCGCGGTGTTCTACCGACTCGGCGATATGCGTCCCGGCGATGAGATTTTGGTTACACGAGCCGATGCAACAGTGGCTGTATTCGTGGTCGATGGAGTGGAAGAATATCCGAAGGATAGCTTTCCGCAGTTCGCCGTTTACGGCAACACCGACCACGCGGGACTACGGCTGATCACCTGCGGTGGCGAGTTCAACGAAACCACTCGTACGTACCCAGACAACGTAGTTGTCTACGCCAGCTTGGTGTCCGACCATGCGGCGTAGCAGAACGAAGACGCGTATCGATAGAAGCGACTGGCTGCTGCTTGCGATCGTGGTGGCCTCCACAGCTTTGCTAGCTGGCTGCGCCGCTACCTCCTCCGGTGCCGAGAACGCAATGGCACCCGGAATGTCAATGCCAGGCACCTCGGCCTCCCCGATTCCGCAGTCGAGCTCGGCAGGCAGCGCGGCGGCAGCGCCGTCCGCAGCATCACAGATGATTTGTGGCACCGAAACACGCGACAACATCACACGTGCGCTGGCCCTCGCCGAACCGCCACACTCCGTCGACAGCTGGATCAATCGTCAATACACCTGCATTTACCATCTGACTGATGGAGAATTCGTGATCTCGGTGCAGGAATCCTCGGACGCAGCGTCTGCCCGTAGCTACTTCGACACGATGCAAGGAAACCTTGCCTCAGTCCAACCCATTGAAGGACTCGCGAATCTCGGATTCCCCGCGTACGAAACCGCAGACGGCGTGGTCGTCTTCCTCAAAGACAACATGACATTACAAGTTGACGCCAGAAAGCTGACGGATATGATCGGGCCGCATGGCATAACCCGCACCGCATTCTCCTATGAAATAGCTACTACCATCCTCGCCTGCTGGACCGAACACTAATCCGGCCGCGTTGCATCAGCCCCGCGCGATGTGGCCGCGGCCAATGGCACCACTACGGTGTCCAGCGCACGCAGCGGGTTCGCCCCGTTCGACTTTCATCCTCGTCGTCCATAGGGATGTGACTCTTAACCCTTGTGCCTCATATCCCATGGGTTGCGCGACGCCGAATACACCTCGTTTAGGGGATGGCGACGTCGATACTCGAGTTACGCAGTCGAGTCGTTAGTCGATATGAAGGCTACGGGCCTCACGCATCGGCAAGTTCAGCATCCGTCTAATGGTGACAGCCAATTGGGGCACATCCACGGCGCTCGTGGTGTCCACCTGCAGTGTCGGAAAATCTGAAATCGGATGCGCCACCCTCACCATGCGTTCCCATTCATCAAGCCGAGCCATGTCGGTGTGAACTCTGTGCCGGGTGCGTTCTATATATCGAGATCGTGCAAGCTCCCGAGGCACCTCGCACCACAGTTCGATTCCCTGCTCAACCTGAGACGCTCGCAAGCCACGCTTGAAAAACTCTTCATCCCTACCGGTCGCCCAGAATGATTCGACAAGTGTTGGGCCATCGATCATCCCGACCATTGACCACATTGCATCCGCAGCTAGGGCCCCAATTCGTTGTGTAGGCATGTCTACTGTGACGAGGTCTGCAAGTGCCTCTTTTATTGCGTCCCTGGAAATGACCGAGAAACCTAGTTCCGGGCCCAGGGCCTTCGCAAGTGTCGATTTGCCGGCCCCCGGAATACCGTTCACAAACACCGCGACTTGGCCCATACGACCAGACTATCGACGCTAATCGCTGTCCAAGCCGTCACGCGATGTCTCATAATCCCGCTGCACCGTATCCCATGCGTTACGAGACGGCGGCTCTCATCACTAATCGAACGAAGCAATCCAAGAACGCATCGTGAGAGCTCTCGGCGTGTTTGCTTGATCCCAGATTCCGAGGCCATCATCCGGATGAAATAATCCGATTATGGATTCCACACTGGCGGACGTGCCGGCTCGGCTCAGGCCAACACTTCGAACGCTGCTGACAAGTAGTGCCGATGACGAACGCATCCGATCAGTCTGGCTAGAAGGCTCGCTTGCACGGGGAATAGCAGATGACTGGAGCGATCTAGATCTCCACCTGGCAGTGCTGGACCCGGAGAGCTTCGCCGCCACTGGCTGGCTGGAGTCCCAAATGCACCTGGTGCTCTCGGACGCTATCCCGGGTGTGACGGGAGCCTTCATCTGCCTCACTTCCGACTGGATTCATATCGACCTGAATGTTCACTCCTCGCAAAGTGAATTCCCGCTCGGTGCAACGCGCCGCGTTCTCCTTGACCGCGACAACCAGGTCCAGAGCGCGGAACTCGCACCGAGCAGCCCCGGTCAGCCGTTCTTTCCCGCACAGGACGTCCAGATCTTCCTGTATTTCCTCGGCCAGTCTGTCGCGTCGGTTTGGCGGGGCGATCTCATCGCCCAATCGCAGGCCACCTCGATGCTCCGCGACCGCCTCCTAATCAACTTGCTGCTCGCCGAGAACGGGATTAGAAGCGACATGATCAGTAAGCGAATTGGCGGCCATCTGAGCGTCGAACAAATGCACTGCCTGACGTCCATTCCGGCCTTTGGGCTCAGCGAGCTCAGCCTCAGAAATGCGCAACAGTGCATTGCAAGCGCATATCTAGGCAGGGCCCGCAAGCTGTCCGAGACGTGCGAAGCACCATGGCCGACAGAGCTTGAACAAGCCACCAAAGAGCTTTTGAATCGCGAACTACAAATGACTTGGTGACCCCAGGTCCCCGCCTCTGACGAAACTCAAACAGTGTTCGGACGCGATTGGGTATCTTCTCGCGGGCAACCCGGCGCCTCGGCGCCCAGCTCGGTTACGTCCCAGTAAGTGGTGTGGTTTCCGGCTCTTGTGCGTTGCTTCGTCAACGTAAAGAGCCACCGTGGGATGGTCAGTGCGTACCGATCAAAGAACTCACAAAGGACACCACACGATGGCTCTAGACCAGTCTGCCCTGCTCGACCTGCTGGGAGAACTCAAACTCACCGACGTCACCG